>JAYUUW010000954.1:0-2403 GCA_043754665.1 Anaerolineales bacterium
CCAATCGTTTACGTTCCTGCCGTTGCCGTAGCTTTATGGAGAAAGGGCCGTCCATGCAGCGCCTCAAAGCCGTTTTCAAAGACCCCATCAGCGGGCTGACCCACATGGCCTCGGCGCTCCTGGCGCTGGTGGGCCTGGTGGTGCTGCTGGTCTACAGCCCGCCCAGCCCGCTGGCCCGCCTCGCCTTGCTCACCTATGGCGTCAGCCTGGTGCTGCTGTTCTCAGCCAGTTCTACCTACCACCTGGTCAAAACCAACCCGCAGCGCGAGCTGTTCCTGCGCAAGCTCGACCACACCGCCATCTACCTGCTCATTGCCGGCACCTACACGCCGGTGTGCGCCATCGTGCTGTCGGGCGCGTGGCGCTGGGGCCTGCTCACCGTCGTCTGGTCGCTGGCCGCCATTGGCATCGCCTTCAAGTTTGTTTACATCAAGCTGCCGCGCTGGATCACGGTGCTGATCTACATGGCCATGGGGTGGGTGGGGGTGCTGGCCTTTGGCCCGCTGTTAGCCGCGCTGCCCCCAGCCGCCCTCGGCTGGCTGGCGGCGGGCGGTCTGCTCTACTCGCTCGGGGCGGTGGTCTACGCCACCCGCCGCCTCGACTTCTGGCCGGGCGTTTTCGGCTTCCACGAGGTCTGGCACTTGTTCGTCACGGCCGCCAGCGCCGCGCACTTTGTGTTTATTCTCGCCTACGTGGTGCCGGCTGGGCTGCGTTGACCGGGCCGCCGGGCCGGCTGCCCGCCCGCCGGTCCCGGCCGTGGGTGGGGCCGGTCATCGTGGGGGTGGTGGCGCTGGCCGCGCTGGTAATGGGCGGGCTGGGCGTGTGGCAGTTGCAGCGGCTGGTCCAGCGCCGGGCCGAAAACGCCGTGCTGGCCGAGCGGCTGGCCCAGCCCCCGCTCGACCTCAACCTGGCAGCGGCGCCGCGCGTGCAGGAATACGCGCCGGTGCTGGCGCGCGGCACGTTTGACTTCGCCCAAGAGATCGTCCTACGCAACCGCAGTTACGCCGAGTCGCCGGGGGTGCATGTGCTCACGCCGCTGCGGCTGACCGGCAGCGACCGGGTGGTGCTAGTGGACCGGGGCTGGCTGCCCTACACCGAGACCGAGCCGGCCGCCCGCGCCCCCTACCAAGCGCCCACCGGCGAGGTCACCATCACCGGGCTGGCCCGCCTCGCGCAGGTGCGCACCATGCCGTTCTTGCCGGCCGACCCCACCGCCAGCCCGGCCCAGCCCCGCCTGGACGCCTGGTTCTGGCCCGACCTGGCGCAGATTCAAACCCAACTGCCGTACCCGCTGCTGCCCTTCTACCTGGAGGCCGACCCGCCCGCCACGCGCGGCGCGCTGCCCTACGCCGCCCATGACTACGACCTGAGCGACGGCCCCCACCTCAGCTACGCCTTCCAGTGGTTCGGCTTCACCGCCACGCTGCTCATCGGCTCGGTCGTGCTCTGGCGGCAGCAGCGCCGCCCAACCGCCGGCCCCGCTGAATCAAAAACGGCCTCGTGAGAGGCCGTTCTTTTTGCTCAAGCAGGGTCAAGCGGGTGGTGCCGAACAACTACATGACGTTCATGATGTTGCTGAAGACGTTTCCGATGGCAGGGCCGAGCAGCGCCAGGATGACGATGACGACGACGGCGACGAGCACGAGAATCAGGGCGTACTCAACAAGGCCTTGGCCTTTGTTGTCCTTAAAGGTCAGCATGGGAAGTTCCTTTCGATCTATATAAACGATGTCGCGCTGAATGGATGGATGCCCGCCTGAGCAATTCGATCCTATGCTGATTCGCGGAAAAAGGCAAGCGCAGATTTGATTTTCGTTAGATTCTGGATTTGGGCGGCGGCAAGGGGCGGGGCCTTAAAAGCAAACGGCCTCCTAGGGGAGGCCGTCTACTTGCTCAAACGGGGTAAAACGGGTCGTGCGGGTCGTGCGGGTCGAACTAGATGTTGTCGACGATGTTGCTGAAGACGTTGCCGATGGCCGGCCCGAGCAGGGCCAGGATCACGATCACGACGACGGCGACGAGCACCAGGATCAGGGCGTACTCAACGAGGCCTTGGCCTTTGTTGTCCTTAAAAGTCAGCATGTGATATTCCCTTTCAATCTATATGAAAAATGTCTTGCTAGGATGGATGCGATGCGTTCCGCCTGAGCACTTGTATATTAAGCGCAAACTCAAAAAAGCGCAAGCCTTTATTAGGATTCCGTTTGAATTGAAACGTGATTGATACGTAGCCGGTCTATAAAGGCAGATGGGGCCAAATTAACGCCGAAATGCCACATTTTGCCAGGCGCCCGCCGCCCGCCGCTATGGCTTTCTCAAGAAGGGTAGGCGAGTAGAACAATAGATCCTCTTCGGTAGAATGAAAGTCGCCAAACCGCCATTCACCGAGGAGGATCTGCCATG
>JAYUUW010000955.1:0-2874 GCA_043754665.1 Anaerolineales bacterium
GCGGCCAGCGCGGCCAGGTTGCGCTGCTCTTCGGCGGCCCCTGGCACGGGGGGGCGCTCGGGCACGCTGAGGGCAATGCCGCGCCGCAGCTTGTCGAGCGCGTCACGCGCCTCGGCCGAGGCCGGGTCAAGCTGTTGGGCGCGGCCAATGGCGGCGGCGGCCTTTTCGGTGTCGCGGGCGCGTTGGAAGATGCGGCCGACCTCGATGTATTCGCGGGCGGCGAGTTGCGGCTGGTTGGTGCGCTCGAAGGCCAGCGCCAGGCGCGAGTGCGCGGCCAGGTTGTCAGGCGTCAGCCGGACCACGCGGGTCCAGTTGTCAGTGGCCTTCTTCACATCGCGGCGCTTGAGGTGAATTTCGGCGACGGCCAAATAGGTTTGGGCGGCGTCGTTCAGCCGGCCCTGGCGCTCGAAAATCTCGCCGCACTTCTCGGGGGCCACTGGGTCGCCGGGGCTGAGGGCGGCGGCGCGCTGATATTGCTGCAGGGCCTCGTCGAGCCGGTCGGCCTGGAGCAAGGCATAGCCTAAGCTGCTGAGGGCGCTGGGCTCGTCGGGAAATTCCTTGAGGGCGGCGCGGTAGCCGGCAATGGCGGTTTCCCACTGCTGATCCCACGCAGCGGAATGGCCCTGGCGCATGGCCTGGTCGAAAGCATCACGAGGTTCATTCATACGAGGGAGAGTATAGCACGGCCCGCGTCGGGTGAAAAAGCAGGCGGCGGCGAAAACAGGTGTGGCGGTTTGGCTCAAGGCGTCGTCGCGGCGCTGGGTGCCCCGCGCCGCCGGCACTGAGTCCCCCCGAGTCTCCAGCCGGTTAGTGGACCTTGATCGCCTTCATCTCTTCCCAGTTTTGGCCGGAGCGGACTTCGACGCCCAGCGGGATGTCAAGCTGGAACGCGCCCTCCATGATCTCGCACAGGATGCGGGCGGTTTCTTGGACCTCGGCTGTGCGACACTCCAGCACCAGTTCGTCGTGCACTTGCAGCAGCATCCGCGCCTGCAGCCCGGCGGCGGCCAGCGCGGCCGGCAGCCGCAGCATGGCGAGCTTAATGATGTCGGCGGCGGTGCCCTGGATGGGGGCGTTGATGGCCTCGCGCTCGGCGCGGGCGCGGGCAATGGCGCCCTCACGCGTGTTGCCGGCCAGCGCCAGGCCAGGGAAGTAGCGGCGGCGGCCCAACAGCGACTCGACGTAGCCATGCTCGGCGGCGAAGCGCTTGGTCTGGTCGAGGTAGGCTTTCAGCCCCGGCAGGCGCTCAAAGTAGGCCTTGATGAAGTTCTCGGCCTCGGCCAGCGTGAAGCCGGTGGTGCGGGTGAGGCCGAACGCGCCCTGGCCGTAAAGGATACCAAAGTTCACCGTGTTGTGGGAGATAAACCCGTTAGCCACGTAGCAGTTGCCATCGGGCACCACTAGATCATAGACCGCGCTCTCATCGGTGGTGATGGACTCGATCTCGACGAAGTTCACTTCCAGGGTCAACAACTGGCTGAGATGATCGAGCGCCGGATGTGTTACACCTGCTTCGGTCAGCTGGTTGACAATGAGGCCGGCGCGGGTGCGATTAAGGCGAACCGGCGCGCGCGAGCGTAGAACCTCATAGGCCTTCTCGCGTACTGTGCCGTGCAGCAGGGGATAGAGCGCCTGAACGTGGGCGGTCTGCAACGGATACACACTCAGGTCATAGGCGATGGCGGGGCGAACGGCCGTCTTGCGCGTGGCAACGTTGCCGATGACATCCATGAAGCGCTGCAGTTGCTTCGCGCCACCTAGATTAAGGATGTAGTACGGGTCAGCATAGCCGCGGCGAATTTCTTCAGCCAGTTGGAAGTAGAAGCCATAGTTGAGCAACATCTGCTGCATTTGTCTCGCCAGCGCGGGCGACTTGGTGCAGTAGGTCAAGTGACGGCCGTGTGACTTCAACGAGCCATCGCCCGCGAAGGCGGCCCGCAGGAACTCAACTTGGATGACCTCTGGCGCGGTCAGCAGGGTGGCTGGCAGCGTTTTAGCCTGCGAGTTGCCGCCGACGCCCAGTGTGTCGAGCCAGTGCACCAGCTTGCTGGAGTTGAGGACGAAGAATACGTTGCCGTCGCGTTCGGTCCGGCGCATGCGCGCGCCGAACAAGGTATGGCAGACGTGCTGCAGATCAGCCAGGACTTCGCCCTCAGCCACGCCTTGGCTAAGCACCAGGCTGCCGGTGTGCTTCTTGGTGGGATGGTGGTAGGTGTAACCTTCCGCGACAACATAGCCGAGAAAGCGCGCTAACTCGGGCGTCCACTCAGTGGGCAGGTCAAGATCGCGGTAATTGGTCGTGCGCAGGTCGGCGGGCCAATCCATGGGCGGCAATGCCAAGGTGCTGCCAAAGGCTTGAGGCTGACGGGTGAGAGCTACATGGTCGCCCGGCTTAAGCTCACGCGCCGCCCGCCAGACATATTCGCCATCGGCATCCATCACCCGCAGGCGATGATCGGCCGTGCAGCCCAGTTCCAGGCCGCCCTTCACCCGCAGCCGGTAGACTGGCTGGACGCCGTCGTAGTAAACATGGGTCGCGCTGCGCGTACCCTGGTCAGTGGCGACATCCAACTGGAGCGGTCGATACTCGCCAGGCGAAAGACCCTCGGCCAGCGACTCGATCGGTAGAAGGCCGGTAGAGGTGTAGACCAGCGTGCCGGCGGCGACGCATTTGGCCTGCCGCCGCTGCTCTTTGCTGATCTTGTCGGCCGACACCCCGAGGACGGCGGCGGCGGTGGCGGCGTGAATGTCCTCGCCGTTGCGGAAGGCGGTGAGCAGCGTGGGGTCTTGCGACACGTGCGCGGCGATGCGCAGCTCAATCTGCGAATAGTCAGCCGCCACCAGCCGCCAGCCGCGCGCCGCCACGAAGGCCTT
>JAYUUW010000956.1:0-2118 GCA_043754665.1 Anaerolineales bacterium
ACGGCTGCGACTAACCAGCTAATTCTGTCTCCGCTGACTGTCAAGTTACCTGCTGAAACTCAATAAACTAAACTCGGCGCTAGACCGGCGTGCCGCTCGGCTCGGCCACGACGACCTGCACCGGGTCGCCGACGGCAATCGCGCCGCCCACGACCACCCGGCACATCATCCCCAGCCGCCCCGCCGCCTGCTGGCGCGTGAGCTGCTGAATGGCCTCGAAGCGGTCGCAGCCGGTGCGCGGCTTGACCACCTCAATCACGGCTTCGGCCCCAAGCTGCACCCGGTCGCCAGCAGCCAACGCGTTCATGTCTAGCCCGCTGACGACCAACTGCTCGCCCATCTGCCCCGGCGCGGTGTGGTAGCCCTCGGCCGCCAGCGCGGCCAGCACTTCGGCCGTCATCACATTCAACTGGCGGTCAGGGTGATGGCCCTTGCGGTCCCCGGTAATGCCGCCCTTGACCGTCAGCGTGGCCTGCGTCAGCGGCACGCGCTGGTAGTGGTCCGGCGGTTCGGTATTGCCTTCGGCGGGCGAATAAACAATGCTGTTGAGCGTCGGCATGGCATCCTCCGGTGTCACCTGATAATCCGCTAGGCGCTTTCGAGCAGCTCTTCCTTGTTCTTCTTCTGCACTTTACCGCGCAGGTCGCCGCTCAAAATGCGCTTGCGGAGGCGAATGTTCTGGGGCGTGATCTCCAGCAGTTCATCTTCCGACAGGTACTCGATGCTCTCGTCCAGGCTCATCTTGCGGGCCGGGGTCAGGCTTTCGAGCACATCGGCGCGGGCGGCGCGCACGTTGGTCAACTGCCGCTTCTTGGCAATGTTGATCACCAGGTCGCCCGGCCGCTGATGCTGGCCGATGACCATGCCCTCGTACACGTCGGTACCCGGCTCAATGAACAGGCTGCCGCGCTCGCCCGCATTGCGGAGCGAGAAGGCGGTGGCCGTGCCGCGCTCGCCGGCCACCAGGCTGCCCACTTCGCGCTGGTCAATCGCGCCCGACAGCGGCAGGTACTCATGGAACAGCGAGTGCATCTGCCCGGTGCCGCGCGTGGCCGTCAAGAAGTGATAGCGGAAACCCAGCAGCCCGCGTGTGGGCACCAGGAAGGTAAAGTAGACCGACCCGCCCGACTGGCTCATGGTGGTCATCAGCCCGCGCCGCTTGCCGAGCATTTCGATCACGGTGCCCATGTGGTCGGCGGCCACTTCAATGTGCACTTCTTCCACCGGCTCCAGCGTCTCGCCGGCCAGCCCGTTGCGGTAAATGACTTCCGGCCGCGAAACCTGGAACTCGTAGCCCTCGCGCCGCATGGTCTCAATGAGGATCGCCAGGTGCAGCTCGCCGCGGCCCTGCACCATGAAGGTGTCGGCGCTGTCGGTGTCTTCGACGCGCAGAGCCACGTTGTGCTCCAGCTCCTTGTAGAGCCGTTCGCGCAGCTTGCGCGAGGTGCCCCAGGTGCCTTCCAGTCCGGTGAAGGGCGAGGTGTTCACGCCAAAGGTCATGCGCACCGTCGGCGCTTCCACGTGGATGCTGGGCAGCGCCATCGGGTTGACCGGGTCGGCCAGCGTCTCGCCAATGTGAATTTCGCTGAAGCCGGCCACGGCCACGATCTCGCCGGCGGTGGCTTCATCGACCGGCTGGCGCTCCAGCCCCTGGAACACGTACAGGTAGGTCAGCTTGCCGGTTTCCATCTCGCCGTCGCGCTGAATGCGCACGACGTTCTGCCCGTTCTTGAGCGAGCCGTTGAACAGGCGGCCGACGGCGATCAGGCCCTTATATTCGTCATAGGTCAGGGTGGTCACCAGCATCTGGGTCGGCAACTCGGTGTCGATGGTCGGGCCGGGGATGTGGCGGATGATGGCTTCAAACAGCGGCGCGTAGTCGGGCGACAGCTCGGCGGTGTCGCCGGCCTGCTGCGTCAGCGCGTTGCTGTAGATGACCGGAAAATCGGCCTGGTCTTCGGACGCGCCCAGTTCAATGAACAAGTCGAAGGTCTTGTTGAGCGCCAGGGCCGGGTTGGCATTCTTGCGGTCGACCTTGTTGATGACCACAATCGCCTTGTGGCCCATCTCCAGCGCCTTGCGCAGCACGAAGCGCGTCTGCGGCATGGGGCCTTCGGC
>JAYUUW010000957.1:0-2863 GCA_043754665.1 Anaerolineales bacterium
CGTCGGCGGCGGCCAAGTGTATTTGGCGCTCAAGATCACCCCAGCGCTCCGGCGGAAAGTTAAGCCCCAGCGTCGCGGCGACGAAGGCGCTGAGCCGCGCCAACTCGGTCTCGCCTAGTTTGGTGGTCACCGGGCCTCAACGGGCAGCGCGCTGGCTAAGGTTTCTGCAAGTGTCCGCTCGGTTTCCAGGGCGAGGATCTGGTCAAGATCACACACGAGGATCAAGGTGTCGTCTAGTTTGACGACGGCATCTATAAACGCCGCGCCCGGCAGAACAGCGCTGGCCGCGACCCACTGGCGGGCGTTCGGCTCGACAACTCCGCTGACGGCATCAGCCATCACCGCCACCCGCCGCACCGCGGTGCGCGCCAGAATGAACTGATCGGTTACGATCACTTCCCGGGCCTCCAGGCCAAAGCACCTCCGAATATCGACCACGGGAATGATCTCGCCCTGCACATTGATGACCCCCAAGACCAGCGGCGGGGCTTGCGGCAAGGGCAGCACGTCCACCGCCTGAATGACACGTTCGACCACAGCCAGGTTCAAGGCATAGCGCGGCTCGCCCAGGCTAAACAGGAGGATATGTTGGGAGGCTTGCGGCGGCAGATGACTTATCGGTTGTTCCATAACCGTGGTTGGACCCCATCTCAGCCAGTGGCCGGAGAACATGTCGCACCCCCCACGACAGTCGGGCGGGGGTCACGCGGTTTATGCAAACTTCAGCCGTTGGCCGGACAAATTGCGCCGCCAGCGCTGAGACGGTCGCGCTGACGGGCCCTTTGCAAGCCGAAATATGCCTAACTACAACAGTATATGAAGTAAGCGTCTCAAAAGCGTCACAAGGTGGACGCTATGGCGGCTGTATCTGAAATAGGGGAGCGGCGGGTTGAGGCTAGCGGACCGCTTACACCGGACTCGGCGGGCAATAACTTGACAGGTTGGAGCCAACCCGCGCGGAGAGCGTAACTGGGTGAACGTGAACATCGCGCCAAGGCAATGGCTAGGGCCAGCCATTGCCTTGGCGGCCGGGTGCGACTAGTACCGGGAGCGCCGCGGCGCCAACTGGGCGCTCCCCGACAGCTGAGGTTGGACTCCGCAAGGGGCGCCGCCTACCCGATCAGCGGCACCGCGCCCGATTACCAAACCCCTGGCGCCTAAAAGATTCGCCGGTTATTGTCGACTTGCGAAGCGAGTCGTATACTGACCAGATGCCTATGCTTAGACTGGCACTGCTCGGGCCGATCCAGGTCCACCGGGGCGTGGAGCGCCTCACCAGTTTTCCCACCAACAAGGTGCTGGGGCTGTTGGTGTACCTGGCCTACGAATCCGAACGTCCCCACCGGCGGGAGGCGCTGGCCGGCCTGCTCTGGCCTGATCAACCCGAAGACGCCGCTCGGGCCAACTTGCGCCAGACCCTGGCCCGCCTGCGCCGCATCATCGGCGACGAAGAGGCTGGGCCGGACGCGTATCTCCTGATTGATGCCCAGACCGTCCAATTCAATCGCGCCAGCGACCACACGCTGGATGTGGTCGAGTTCTCGAACTTGGTGCTGACCAGCGAGCAGCACGCCCACCGCCACGCGGCCGCCTGTTCGGCCTGCGCCGCGCGCTGGCAGCTTGCCATGGATTTATATGCCGGCGATTTTCTGGCCGGGTTTTTCATAACCGATAGTGTGACCTTTGAAGAGTGGGCCCTGCTCGCGCGGGAGCATTTACGGCGCCAGGCGCTGATGGCCCTTGGGCAACTGGCCGGCTATGCCGAGGGCCAGGGCCAGGCCGCGCTGGCCCGGACAGCGCTGGAGCGCCAACTCGAACTGGACCCCTGGCGCGAGGAGGCGCATCAGCAATTGATGCGGCTGCTGGCCCGCAGCGGCGATCGCAGCGCGGCCCTGGCCCAATTTGAAATCTGCCGGCGCCTGTTGGCTGAGGAGCTGAGCGTCGCCCCCGCCGCCGCGACCACAGCGCTGTACGAGCAAATTAGGGATGGCGCTGAGCTGGCATTGAGCCCGCACACCGCCGAACAGAATCGGCGGCTGGCGGCCTTACCGGCCCCGGCCACGCCGCTGGTTGGCCGGGAAGCCGACCTGGCCGAGCTGGCCGAGGGCCTGGCCAACCCCGCCCACCGCTTGATTACGCTAGTCGGCCCGGGCGGGATCGGCAAGACGCGCCTGGCGTTGGCGGCGGCGCACGGACAGGCGCGCGCCTTTAACCAGGGCGTGGTCTTCGTCGCACTGGCGTCGCTTAGCTCGGCGGCGTATGTCACCTCAGCCATCCTGACGGCGCTCGGCGTCGTCTTGCAGGGCCAGACCGGCCCGCGCCAGCAACTGCTCGACCACCTGCGCCCCAGTGAGCTGCTCCTGATCCTGGACAACTTCGAGCAGCTGCTGGTGGAGGGCGGGCCGGCCTCGGTCGCGGCCGCCACCAGTCTGTTGGCTAACATTCTGGCCCAGGCGCCGGGTGTCACCCTGCTGGTGACCTCGCGGGAACGCCTGGCGCTGAGTGCGGAGTGGGTGTTCGAGTTGGCCGGCCTGCCGTATCCAGCCGAGCCAGCGGCCGAGCCTCAGGACGCCAGCGCGTATGCAGCCGTGCAACTGTTTCTCGAGCGGGTGCATCAGTCGCAACGCCAGGTCGCGTTGGCGCCGGACGAGCTGGCCGCGGTGGTGCGCATTTGCCAACTGGTAGAAGGCCTGCCCCTGGCCCTCGAGTTGGCCGCCGCCGCGGCGCGCCAGCAGTCGTGCGCCGCCCTGGCGCACGAGCTCGAAACCAGCTTGGCGAGCCTGGCCACCACGTTACGCGATGTGCCCGCCCGGCATCGCAGCATGCAGGCGGTCTGCGAGCATTCGTGGCGCCTGCTCGCGCC
>JAYUUW010000958.1:0-2964 GCA_043754665.1 Anaerolineales bacterium
TAGTGAATGTCCTGAGCAATCGTCTGCGCCACGGCGTCGCCGTTGTGCTGGGCGATGTAGTGCAGCACGGCATCCATGCCCGAGGTGATGCCGGCCGAAGTCAGGTAGTCGCCGCCGTCCACGTAGCGCACCCCGCGTATCCACTTGACCGCCGGATAGGCGGCTGCGATGCGCTCGAAGTCGGCCCAGTGAGTCGTGGCCGTGCGGCCATCGAGCAAGCCGGTCGCGGCGAAAACCTCGGCCCCCACGCAAATCGAGAAGAGGTAGGCGCCCTCCGTCGCTTGCTGCTTGATCCAGGCCAGGACCGGCGCGTTCTCCGCGCGGGTGACGTTCGGGAAGGCCGGGATCACCACGACCTCCGGCGCATGGCCCAGCAGCGCGGCCAGGTCGGCGAACGAGTAGTCCGGCATGATTTCCAGGCCGCCGGCCAGCGAGTTCACCTGGCGCTCCGGCGCCACCGCGTAGACGTTGTAGGCTCCGGCGGCGGAAAACAGCTCATACGGGATCAGGAAGTCAGTGCTCTCGGTGCGGCTGCTGCCGAGCACGACGGCGACCGTGGGCTTGGCCGGGTCAAAAGGCTTCGTGTTCAGGGCGTTGTCGCCTGTGGCTGCTGGCACCAGAGCGGTGGGCTTGGGCAGGGTCATTGACATGGTCGACACAAAACCGTACCCGGCCAGCCCCACGATCGGCAGAATAAAGGCCAAGCTGTAAACGCTGAGGCGGACAACGGTCTTCAGAACTGCGAGCATGGAAAGTCTCCTGATAGATGGTTGTTCGATGGATTGCACGAACTCGGCTAGTTGTTACCTGTGGCTTACTCGCCCCGCAGCCTACTCGGCCCGCACCTGCTCGACCACCTGCTGCACGGCGTCGATCACCACCACCGGGTGGTCCCAGTGGATGTAGTGGCTGCTGCCCGCCGGCACGATCAACTGACCCTGCGTGCTGAGCGCGGCCAGCAGCCGCTGCGCTTCGGGCCAATTCGGATCGCCGGTCATGTTCTGCTCGGACGCCAGCACCACCAGCGGCCGGTCCCCCAGCGAAGGGGCTGCCGCGAGCGGCGCATCGCTGGCCTCCCGCGCGTTGGCTTCGGCGATGCCCGCATCCTGGCTGCGCGGCGCGTAGGCCACCATGGCGATGGCCGCCCGCGTCTCGATTGACAACCCTGGCGCGCCGACGACGTTCGCGCCAATGAGGCGCATGACGCCCAAGCCGCGCGCCACCTTGTAGGCGCTCGCTAAGGCCGCGTACAGATTCTTGAACGCCTTGGATTCAGCCGGTGAGGTGCGGTCGTCCACATACTCGCTGCGTGCGTCGATCAGCACCATCCCGGCCACCTGGTCGGGATAGAGCAGCGCAAACAGGCGCACGTTCTTGCCGGCCAGGGAGTGGCCCACGAGCACGTAGGGGCCTTCGATACCGGCGTTGGTGAGCAGGGTGTGCAGCTCGCGGGCGTTTTGTTCAGGCGTGCGCGGCTGCGGGCCACTCTCGCTCCAGCCCATGCCGGCGCGGTCGTAGGCGCAGACCCGGGTCGTTTGGCCGATTTCAGCTTGGACCAGGCTCCAGTCGAGCGAGGTGCCGCCCAAGCCGGCGTCGAGCACCACGGTGGGGCTGCCCGTGCCCACGCACTGGAGGTGCAGCTTGTAGCCGCCCACGTCGACCAGTTGGCCGGGCGGCGGGTAGGCGCTAGCGTCGCCGCGCGAAGCGATGGCCTCGTAGCCGGCCCCAGCCAAGGACAGGCTGGCGATCACGGCGGCCACAACGGCCAGCCCACGGGCGAGGCCGCGCATCATCCGAGCAAAGCCATTGCCAGTGCGAACCGGAGCGGGCGGGGTGATCGTCGTCAAAATGGTCATGGGCGTGTCTCCTAGGGGTCCAGGTGTTCAATTTCGGGTGAGGGGCGGCTTACTGCGCCGCCGGCAGGTCGGGCGTGATGGCCACCAGGGTCAGGCCCAGGTCGCGCAGCTTCGCCAGCAGGCCGTGGAGCGCCGTCTGATCCCGGATTGCTCCGGCCAGGATCGTCGTCCCGTCGGCGCCATGCGTGAGGGTCAGGCCGTCAAACCAGGCCGACCAGCTGTCTTCCAGATATTCTTTGACTGTGATTTGGTAGTTCATGGTCCGCGCCGCTCTTTCCTAAACTTCAACTTCAATGGCAAGAGCATACGGCGTGCGGGGACGGCCCGTATCCACCTTAGGGTGGGTCGGTGGGTGGAGAAATGCGTTTGTGAGTGGACGGGGAGGCTAAAGCAGGTGCAAGGCGTGCGCCCGGGCGATCGCCTGGGTGCGGCTGCTAACGCTGAGTTTGCCGAAGATCGTGTTGGTGTGGGTCTTGACGGTGCTGAGGGCGATCACCAGGGCCTGGGCGACCTGGGCGTTGGACTGGCCGGCGGCAATCAGACGCAGCACCTCGAGCTCCCGCTCGGTGAGGGGTTCGACCAGCTCGGCGCTGGAGGCGGGCGGCGTGGGGGGTGGGGAAACGAGCTTATCGGAGCCCCCCGGCTCAGCGGCCAGGGCGGCCCGGAGTCGCGCGACGTAGCTGGAGGCGCCGGCCACGGTGGCAGGGTCGACCGCCTGGAGCAGAGACCACAGCGCCGGGCCTTCATCAATAAAGCGGCGGAGGTAGCCTTCGGGCGCGGCCAGCGCCAGCGCCTGCCCCAGCCCCGCCAGCGCGCCCGAGAGATCGCCGCCCGCCGCGAGCGCCTGGGCCCGCACGATCAAGATTTCCAGAACACTTGACCCGCGTTCCTTCGCGGCGGCATCCGCCATCAGCCGGTCCAGCAGTTGCAAAGCCTGCCTTGGTAAATCGCCTTTATCTCCCTGCCCGGCTTGAGCGATCCAGATGCGGGCCAGGACCAGGTATTCGGTCTCGCGGGTGTAGGGCAGTTCATCGGCGGCGTGCAAGCCGCTCGCCTCGGCCCAGGCGACGGCGGACGCCAACTGCCCCGCCGCGAGCGCGAAATGGGC
>JAYUUW010000959.1:0-1986 GCA_043754665.1 Anaerolineales bacterium
TTGGCGTGGGCGACCGCCCAAGCCGCCTCCCCGCGCCAATGTCCGCACCCCTCGCCGGGTCGCGATTAGACGCAGCAACAATGTTGCCCTAACCTCCTGCGGTGAGACCAGGATTAGGTCAGTCGCAGCCGTTGTCATAGAGCCGACGAAAAAACGCAGCACGAGGGCCGGCCTCGCCGGCCCGAAGTGCTGTTTTTTTTCGCCCAGGGTCAGATACTTTGTCTCAAGGATTCATCGTGCGGTGAGTTGATCTGTTGACGTTGAGCTTCTCACTCGTGCTATCGATGCTCCAAGCCCTCGGTCAAGATAATTTCCGAGTCCCCAGCAGAGCGGATTTCCGTGGGAATGTACGGCGTTCTATTGGTAGCAGGCGCTGGGCGTTCTATTGAACGCCCCTACGAAAAGCGTTGTAGCGCGGCTCATGGCGAATCGCACTAGACGCATAAACACTTCCCCCCTCACCGCCTGCGGTGAGCCTCCCCTGAGTCCCCTGAGTCCCCATTCTTCGCTTTATACCCCTATACCCTTCAGACCCCTTCCCCCCTCACATCGCCCCGTCCCCCCCGCGTCGCCCGCGTCCTCGCATTTGACGCCGCCCCTTTTCTCCCTATAATTCCGCCCCTCGCTGCCGGCACCGCGCGCCGGCGCATTACCAAAGGAGGCCGTCACCCCGCCAACGCTCGGAAGCGTCGTCAGGTCGGATCGACTCACGGATTCAACAAGGAGAAGAGAGTGAACCCCAAGCTGTTCCACCGCCCGGTCGGCGCGCTGCTCGTGACGACCATGTTGCTCGCAGCTTGCAGCCCCGCCGCCACGCCCGTGGCCGGCGGCCCGCTGCAAGCCATTGGTGAAGGTGAAGGCGAAGTTTCGATTGTCGCCTGGGCCGGCTATATTGAACGCGGCGAGACCGACCCCGCCTACGATTGGGTGACCGCCTTTGAAGCCGAGACCGGCTGCAAGGTCACCGTGAAGACCGCCGCCACCTCCGACGAGATGGTGGCCCTCATGAACGACGGCGGCTTTGACCTGGTGACCGCCTCGGGCGACGCCAGCAACCGCCTGATCAGCGGCGGGCGCGTGCAGGAAATCAACACCGCCCTCATCCCCAGTTGGAGCAGTGTGGACGCCCGCCTGCAAGACGCCCCCTGGCACACCGTCAGCGGCAAGCACTACGGCGTGCCCTACCAGTGGGGGCCGAACGTGCTCATGTACAACACCGAGGCCTTCGGCGGCACCGCGCCCACCAGTTGGGACGTGGTGTTTGAGGAACAGACCCTGCCCGACGGCGAGTCGAACGCCGGCCGCGTGCAGGCCTACGATGGCCCGATCTACATTGCCGACGCCGCGCTGTACCTGATGTATCACCAGCCGGAGTTGGGCATCACCGACCCCTACGCGCTCAACCGCGACCAGTTCAACGCCGCGCTCGACCTGCTGCGCGGCCAGCGCGCGCTCATCGGCCGCTACTGGCACGACGCTTTCATTCAGATGGACGACTTCAAGAACGAAGGCGTGGTGGCCTCCGGCTCGTGGCCGTTCCAGGTGAACCTGCTGGGGTTCGAGGGCCAGCCCATCGCCAGCGTCTTCCCGGTGGAAGGCGCGACCGGCTGGGCCGACAGCACCATGATGCACATCGACGCGCCGCACCCCAACTGCGCCTACAAGTGGCTGGAGCACTCGCTCTCGCCCAAGCTGCAGGGCGACCTGGCGGCCTGGTTTGGCACCGTGCCGGCCGTGCTCGCCGCCTGCACCGGCAACGCGCTGCTAGGCGACACCGGCTGCGCCACCAACGGCCTCGACAACTTTGACCAAATCCACTTCTGGCGCACGCCCGTGGCCGACTGCGGCAACGGCAGCCAGGACTGCGTGCCCTACCACGAGTGGGGGACGAACTACATCGCCGTGATCGGCGGACGCTAACACTTAGCCCCGGCGGGTGGGGGCGCGGCCCAGGCCGCACCCCCCCCCCCCCCCCGTAACCCCCCC
>JAYUUW010000960.1:0-4510 GCA_043754665.1 Anaerolineales bacterium
TGATTACTCCACGTTCACGGTCTATCTCTCGCCCGCGCCGCCGCTGTTCGACCTGCACTGGCCCGCCCTGCCCGATACCGGCTGGCATCCCGTCCGCACGTTTGCCGCCGCCTTCGGGGTCTTTGCCACGCTCTTCACCGCGCTGGTCGACGCCGCCATCTGGCTCACCGTGGTCGTCGGCCCTTTCGTCCTGATCGCGCTGGTCGTACGCCGCTGGTTCCGACCCGCGCCGCCCGTATCCCCCACCCCAGAGGAGAAGAAAGAATGAACGCCCATCGCCTGCTGTCTGCTTTAGCCCTGTTGTCCGTCACGCTCGCCGCCTGTTCACCGGCGGCCACCCAAACGCCCATCAGCCAGGAGGTCATCCAAACCCAGACCTTGGAGTTGGCCGTGAGTCCCTACCCCACACCGTCGGCCATGGCCACCAGCAGTGCCATTGTCGAGGCTCCCATCGAGGTCACCGCCCTCCCTGAGATCGGCCTGCCGGTGCTCGAGCCGACCCAGCCGGTCGACATGACCTTCGAGGACTACGGCGTCAACCCCTTCGTGGACACCCGCGAAGACCACCTCTCCACCTTCGCGCTCGATGTCGACACGGCCTCGTACGCCCTCACCCGCCGCTACGTCACCGGCGGCGCGCTGCCGCCACCCGAAGCCGTTCGCGTCGAGGAGTTCGTCAACGCCTTCGAGCAGGGCTACAACCCGCCGCCCGACGTGGCCTTTGCCATCTACGCCGATGGCGCGCCCTCGCCCTACCAGCCCGACGGCACCCAGCTCATCCGCGTCGGCATCCAGGGCTACGACGTGCCCGAAGCGCAGCGCCAGGCCGCCAACCTCACGTTTGTGATCGACGTGTCTGGCTCCATGGACATGGAAAACCGCCTCGGCCTGGTCAAGCGCTCGTTGGAGCTGCTGGTCGAGCGCCTGCGCCCCGACGACACGGTCGCCATTGTGGTCTACGGCAGCGAGGCTCGCGTCGTCCTCTCGCCCACCACCGGCGCCGATAAGGGCGCGATCCTGAACGCCATCTACAGCCTCACGCCCGACGGCTCGACCAACGCCGAGGCCGGCCTCAAGCTGGGCTACAGCCTGGCCTACGCCAACTTCCGCCCCGGCGGCATCAACCGCGTCATCCTGTGCTCCGACGGCGTCGCCAACGTCGGCGCGACCGGCCCCGACGAGATTCTGACCAGCATCCGCGCCTACGCCGACGCCGGCATCCAGCTCAGCACGCTCGGCTTCGGCATGGGCAATTTCAATGATGTGCTCATGGAGCAGTTGGCCGACAAGGGCGACGGCGTCTACGGCTACATCGACACCATCGCCGAGGCCCAGAAGCTGTTTGTGGAAGACCTGACCAGCACCCTGCAAGTGATCGCGCTCGACGCCAAGGTGCAGGTCGATTTCAACCCCGAGACCGTCGCCCGCTATCGCCTCATCGGCTACGAGAACCGCGCCGTGGCCGACCAAGACTTCCGCAACGACGCCGTCGACGCCGGCGAGCTGGGTGCGGGCCACACCGCCACAGCGCTCTACGCCGTCATGCTTCAGCCGGGCGCGGAGGGCCGCCTGGCCACCGTGCAGCTCCGCTGGGAAGACCCGGCCACCCACGTCGTCCGCGAGATCAACGGCAACTTCAACACTTACGACCTCGCCGCCAGCTTCGAGGCTGCCGAGCCGCGCTACCAGTTGGCCGTCACCGTGGCCCACTACGCCGAGTTGCTGCGCCACAGCCCGTGGGCCTACGCCACCACTTACAACTCGCTCTACGGCAGCGCCGCCCGCTTGACGCTGCTGCTGCCCGACGACCCGCAGGTCAAAGAACTGGCCGACCTGGTGGCCCGCAGCGCGCCGCTCTCCGGGCAGTAAGTTGTCTCACACGTGAGGGGATGGCCGGCGCCGCCTGCTGTAGGAGCGGCGGCGCCGGCCTTGTGCGCGGCCTACGGCTTCAATGTCGCGTAGGCCGCGTTGATTTCCTGCATCCGCCGCTCGGCCGCCGCGCGCACCTCCGGCCCTAGCGCCAGCGTGTGGTCGGGGTGGTAGAGCTTGGCCATCACCCGATACGCCGCCGTGATCTCTTTGCGCGTCGCTCCCGGCTTAATGCCCAGCACCTCATACGGGTCCGGCACGGGCGTGGCCGGCAGCGGCGGACGCGGCGGTGGCGGCACTTGCCGGCGCGGCCCAGCCTCGGCGCGATAGGTGTCCGCCCGGGCGTATTGGCGATACGGCTCGCGCTCCGCTGCCGGCGGTGGGGGCGGTGAGGGCGGCGGCTCCGGCGGCTTGGGCGCGGCCAGATACTCGCGGTAGCGCACCAGCGCCGTAACCAAGTCACGGGCCACATCAAAGTTAGACACCAAAATGTCGAGCAGCAACGTCGACCCGCTCTTGACCGTCAACCGGCCCTGTCCCTCGCCGCCGTTCGGGTTCGGCTCGTGCACCGCCGAGGCCGTCAGCCCGGCATAGCCAATGCTCTGGTAGCGCCCGCGCTGCAAAATCAGAATCTGCGTCGGCAAAAAGAACAGGCTCAGCCACGGCAGCCCCAGCCCGCGCACCGGCAGTTGCACCTTCACATCCGCCAGCGGCGCCACCCGCAGGCGCAGCCCGTGCCGCGCTTGCGGCGCGCCGAGCGCGCTTTGGCCCGCCACCCGCCACGCTCGGCCCATCTGCCCCAGGCTTTCCAGTTCGTATTGCAGCCCCAGGTACAGGCGGTAGGCCGTCTCGTCCATCTTGTAGGCCACAAACGCCGCCTTGGGCGCCCACTGCGCCCGCGCCATCTGCCGCGCAATGATCGCGCCCGCCGCCAGCACCACCAGCCCCATGCCCGCCACCAACGACTGAAAAACGCCCACCTGCGCCGCCGGCACCAGCCCCGGAAACTGCGCCGGGTAGCCCCACGCCAGCGCGCCGAACGTGGCCGCCCCGGCCCCCGCCGCCGCCAGCACCAGCCACGCCCAGCCGCGCTTGCGCCGCCGCGCATTGATGTGGCGCAGCAGCCGGGCGGTGGCGTCGTTTGTCGGTGCGGCGGTGGCGGTCGTGCTCATAAGTGCAGGCGTGTTCCCAGGGGCGTTGTGACAGTCCGGCTCGAATTATAGACGGTCGAGTCCTCCGAGCCAACCGGCAGTACAATGCGCCTCGTATCCTCAACACCGCGTGGAATATCAAATGCCCATGCTCGGTAAATTGAAAACGCACCTGGAACAGGCCTTCCGCCTCACGCATGACCTCGTCGCCCATCTCGATGAGCCGGCGCTGAGCCTGGACCTGCCGCAACTGCCGTCCAACCGCATCGCCGGCCAGCTTTGGTGCATCGTCGGCGCGCGCGAGAGCTACACCACCGCCATCGCCGCCGGCGGCTGGCAAGGCTTCGCGTGCAGCCTCACCACGCCCCGCGCCAAGGCCTCGGTGCTGTTGGCCTTAACTGACACCCACACCCGCCTCGCCGCGCTCGACTTCGCCGCGCTGTCCGACGCGCAGCTTGAACTGGCCTTCACCCTATTGGAGCACGAGCTGCAGCACCACGGCCAGCTCATTCGCTTTGTATACGCCAACGGCCTGACCTTCCCTCGCAGTTGGAACCAGCGCTACACGGTGTAGCCAACTCGGCCACGTTTACGCACAACAAACAACCTGCCCGGTCTTACTGATCGGGCAGGCTGCTGTACGCTTCTATATTGCCGAGCCACAATACTTTGAATGGACGAATGTGTGAACCGCTAGCGCCACCGTCACGCCGTGCGCCGGTTCGCGCAGGCTGGTCTCGTCGTGACTGACCCCAGGCCACTACCCAAACCCTTTCGTGCTAATTCGTCTGGCGCGGCAGCTATCGGTCCGCGCCATTGACCATTGGCTCTTCCTCTTCCCAAACTCATGTTGCTCCTCGGCCTTCGACTCTTCCCCTTCGTGCCAATTCGTGGCCAACGCCCTTTCGCCCTGCCGACATTGATTTGCCAATGCTCAATAGTGGGTCGCGGCGGATGCGCCTGTCACACGTTATCCAGGCGCCACCAGAACAGCCGGAGCAGGACCACAAGGATGGCAATCGCCACCACGCCGCCCCATGGCCCCGCCGGCTCGGCGCTGGGCTGATGCGCGCTCAGTGCCTCGCATGCCTGGACCGCCCGCACCCGTTCGACCTTGCGCTCCACGGCAATGTTTGTGTTCGGGTCTGGACTGAACATCGTTGGCTCCTTGTGCCACTGACGCGCCCCGTCTAACCCGACACGCCCTTGCGGATGAGCGCTTCCAAGCGTTCGCGCTCCAGGTACGGAGCCAGTTCAAGCAAATCCTTGGCGGTCAGGCGCGCGGCCACCTGATCGACCGCTTTATTCAGGCTTGCCCGGCTCAGGTAGGGTGCGAGTTGATGCAGATACCCGCTCACTTCCATCGGCGGGTCCACGCGATCCAGCAGGCGGTCGAGCATCTCCCGGCCGACGTACGGGGCCAGTTCCAGCACGAAGTCCATCGGCAGCGCCCCCGCCGGCAAGCGCGCCAGCAGCTCATCCAGCGTCGC
>JAYUUW010000961.1:0-3068 GCA_043754665.1 Anaerolineales bacterium
GGCCCACATGGATGGCTCAGCGTCCGGGACGGCCTCGGTATTGAGCGCACCGCCGGAACTCTGCACCACAATCATCTCGATGTAATCCCATTGCGCGAAGTCACGAAAAATGGAGGGCAGGCCCCAGTCAGTCGTCTCTCCATTTACAGCCGCGACCTTGCTGTTAGTCAGCACAGTTCCGTTGATACCGACGAGATTGTTCAGGTAGAGCGCCGCCTGCCGGTAGCCGGTGGCGTTATTGCCGAAACGCTGTATCCCGCCAATTTGGTAGGTGCCTGCCGTCCGAAACACGATGGCCGAGTTCACCCGCGTAGCGGTCTGGCCGCTGGCCGTGTTAGCCGCCACCCGGTTGAGGGTCAGGCTGAGGTTGGTCGCTATGGCGATGACCACAAACTTTTCAATTGCCGTGCCAGGCACGGTGATGACCTGGCCGACCGATAGCTCGGAAGTGAACAGGGTGCCGGTCCCGGTCAGCGTGGCACTGGCGGCCGTCTTGGCGACGGTCCCGGTCAGGTTGGCGGCCGAGAGGTAGTGCATGTTGTCATTGTCAATGTTGTCGGTGTCGAACAACTGGACCGCCTGGGTATTATTCGTCGTCGCCATGTTGGCCGAGTGCCGCACCCAGCAACGCTTAGGCGCGGCGTGGGCGGCCGGTGCCGAGGCCGCCATGTGCGTGTCGATCTGTGCATGGGCATTGGTGCCAATATTTGTGAGCAGGGTGTGATCCGTCACCCCCGCGCCACCGGGCCGTTGAATAGGTAACATTGCCGCCTCCTACTGCGTCGTGACCTGCGCGTGCAGCACCCCGGCCGGGCGGATGAGCATGGTCCCGCCCGTGGCGTGCACCTCGCCGATGGTGAAGATTGATGCGCGGAACTCACCGCGCGCGATGATGTGGTTGAACTCGGCCAGCCCGGCCGGGGTGAGCTGCGTGCCCGTCAGCCCGCTCACAAACCCCGGATTGCCCGACTCGAGCTTGCCGTCCGCCGTCACTAGCCAGTAATCGGCCCCAGACTCATCCTCGATCTGCAGCAGGTCGGCCGTCTGGCTGGCCCGCTTGGTGACCACCAGGCTGCGGTCATCGGTCGCCGGCGCGGTAATCCGCACCGCCGCGCTCCCGTCCGGCGTGCCGCTGTTGATCCAGACCGCATTGACGGTGGCCGAGACGCGCAGCACATCCGTGTCCAGGATCAGGCTGCCGTCCGCGTCGGTGGCCAGCAGGCTGGCAGCCGCGCCCGGATTGGCCGAGCTGGTGATCGCGTGGGTGTGGCTGCCGGCCGCGACGTTAGCGGTGGCCACCGTGAGCGTGCCCGGCGTGGTCAGAGCCACGTCATCGGCATTGACGCTCAAACCCGCGCCCGCGCCCACAGCGAGCGTGATCCCCGCCGCCGCCAGGTTGCCGCCGCCCGTCAGCCCGGCTCCGGCCGTGACGGGCCAGGTGCTGCGCGCTACCGTGCCATCCACCGCCACCGCATCGGCTGTCACCGTGATCCCCGCCCCCGCCCCCACCGCCAGCGCTACGTTCCCGCCCGCGCCCCCGTCGGTGAGCGTCAGACCGTTCCCGCCCACCAGCACCCGCTCGCTGGCCAGGCTGGCATCGAGCCCGAGCGTCACAAACGATGCCCCGCTCAAAGCCGCGGACGCTGAGCCGCCGCCGCCACTGGGCGCGTCCAGGGTGCGCGCCGTCAGCGCGTCTTTGATGGCCGATCTACTCCCGAAGCGCTGCATCGCCGCCGCCCTCCTGCCGGAAGATCAGACCGCTGCCGCCCGTCAGCCAATCCGCCACGCCAAACTCAACCTCGTCGATGAAAATCACGCGCGGGTCGTCGGCCTCGGCGCCGGTAATTTGGGCCGGCCCGACCGGCATATCATCCAGGCGCACCAGGCCCGGCCGCACCAGCCAGGGTTCCATATCCCCACCGGCCACATTCAGCAGCCGGCCGCCCCGATAGCGGTAGTCAAGCGCCGTGCTGGCCGGGCCATAGTTGAAAACCCGCCCGCCCTCCACTCCGCCCACCCAGCGCTGGCCGCCGGCATCGCCCGTGGTCGTGATGTCGCGCAGGATTTCCCAGGCCCGCAGCGGCGCCCGGTCTTCCACCTGATAGCTCAAACTGTTGGCCTCAATGACGCCGGCCTCCACAAACTCGCTGTCGGCGATCAGGTTGGCCACGTGCGTGCTGGCCAACTGCGTCCCGACGCGGGTGGTGTACAGGTTGCGCAGCGTGTAGACGTAGCCCACAAATGCCAGTTCCAGCCGGTCCGCGCCGCCTAAAACACTGCGCGCGGTAAACTCCTCGGGCGGCAGGCTGCGCGGCCAGGCCGAGCGGGCTAGCTCCACCTGCGCCTCAGCGTTGGCCGCCGCATCGGACAGCCCGGCCCGCAGCAGCACGCTCTCGATTACACCGTGTTCAGCCTGGCTGGTCAGGTCTTCATACCAACCGGTCTCGGCGCGGCTGGCGGCTTCCTGAAAAGCGGCGCCGTCGCCGTAGATTTCGGCGGGGCTTGTGGTGCAGTAGAGCAGCAGGCCGACGGTGCCGGCGTAGGTGTTGGTGTCGGAGATCACGCACTGCATTACATGCTGCCCGGCGCTGTTTTCGGTGACCGAGCCCAGGCTGCCGCCCGTGTCGGTGCGATAAATTTCCAGTTTCCAGGCGCCCGAGATGATGTTGACCGTGCAGCGGGCATCGTAGGCTTTGGCGGCGACGATGACCATGCCGGCCTGGATGACGGCGCCGTCCCCCGGCGAGTCGGCGATGATGTGGCAGGAGAAGGCGAGATCGCTGACCCAGGTGGTGGACTGCGCTAGCGTGGTGGGGGTGTTGTAAGCGGCCCAAGCGGCTGACTCGGCCGAGCCGTTGGTCAGCACGTTGTCGCCCAGCCGGCTGTAGATCACCTTCACGCGATTGGCCAGGGTGGCCCAGCGGCGCACGTACTGCTCGCCGTCCAGGCTGAGCGTCATTTCCGCCAGGAAGCCCTGCCAGGTCACCAGGCCGCCGACGATCTCGCGGATCTCGGTCAGCAGCCCGTCCAGGAACATCTCCAGCAGCAAGTCGCGCGGCGCGGCGTAC
>JAYUUW010000962.1:0-2423 GCA_043754665.1 Anaerolineales bacterium
GACCGGCCGGAGGGCAACTCACTCCCCAGTTCGGACACGCACACATGCAACACATCGTAGTGGTGGTTGGCAAGTTCATACCTAGACACTATACCGGTAATAAATACGACCGGCCTTGTATATATTGACGGATAGACTCGGGAGATTATTGTGCCAATTTGCGCGAAGCCGATTTTGCTGGTCTGGCGAGGGCCGCGCCTGTCACAAACTGCTCCAGAACGGCCTTTATACAGAACATATGTTTGACGTGGGCCGCCTAACTATACTACAATGCACCTATTAACAGAGGCAAGGCCCCATTTGACCCACCAGCGGATCGGGCGAGAGGAGTTTGGCCGGTGAGCGATACCGACAGTGTTCAGGTGCAGTCCCTTAGCAAGACCTACCAGGTGCCCGAGCGCGAGGCCGGCCTGGGCGCGGCCGTGCGCAGCTTCTTCCAGCGCAAGACCAAAGATGTGCAGGCGGTCAACGCGGTGAGCTTTAGCGTGGCCCCCGGCGAGATTGTGGGCTTCTTGGGGCCGAACGGCGCCGGCAAGACCACCACCCTGAAGATGCTGGCCGGGCTGCTGCACCCCACCGCCGGCTCGGCCCGCGTGCTGGGCTACACCCCCTGGGAGCGCAAGCCCGACTTTTTGCGCGCCATTACCCTGGTGATGGGCCAGCGCAACCGGCTGTCGTGGGACATCCCCGCCGCCGACTCGCTCTTGCTGCACCAGGCCATCTACCGCCTGAGCGACGCCGATTTCAAGGCCACCATGGCCGAACTGGACGAGCTGCTGGAGCTTGGCCCCATTCTAAAGAAGCCGGTGCGCAACCTCTCGCTGGGCGAGCGCATGAAGTGCGAGCTGGCCGCCGGGCTGCTGCACCGCCCGCAGGTGCTGTTCCTCGATGAGCCGACCATCGGCCTCGACCTGACGGCCCAGGCCCGCATCCGCACCTTCTTAAAAGAATACAACCGCCGCACCAACGCCACCATCCTGCTCACCAGCCACTACATGGCCGATGTCACCGCGCTGTGCGAGCGCATCGTCATCATCCACCACGGTCGCCTCAAGTACGACGGCGGCCTGACCGACCTCTCGCGCCGCATCGCGCCGGTCAAGCTCATCGGCGTGGCGCTGCCCAACGGCCAGCCGGCCGACCTGAGCCGCTATGGCACGGTGATGCCCAACGAGAACAACGACGGCAAGTATCTGGTGGAGGTGCCGGCGGCCGAGGTGGCGGCCATCACCGCCCGCCTGCTCTCCGACCTGCCGGTGCACGACCTGACCATCGAAGACCCGCCCATCGAGGCTGTCATCGAAAGCGCCTTCAACGAGCAAGTGCCAGTCTAGCGCCGGTGTCTATGAAATACACCTTGCGCATGAATATCGCCAACCGTGGGGCCGTTCGCAAGCCCAGTGCCTTGCCTGGGCCGAACGGCCGCCGCTCGCTAATAACCGAGCGCCAGCCTTAGCGGCCCGCCCCGGAGAACCACCTATGCTGCGTATCTATCAGCGCTTATGGCACGTCAATTGGGCCGAGCAGTGGCAGTACCGCGCCAACCTGCTCATGTACCTGCTGTTCTGGCTGGTCTCGCCTATCGTCTACCTGGCGGTGTGGACCACCATTGCCAACGCCCAGGGCACCATCAACGGCCTCACCGCCAACGACTTCGCCACCTACTACCTGACCCTGCTCATCGTCGACAACCTCACCAGCGACATCACCATCCACCTGCTGGCCTACAAGGTGCAAGACGGCACGCTCTCGGGCGAACTGCTCAAGCCGATCCACCCGATTCTCACCGGCACGCTCACCAACAACCTGGCCTTCAAGGCGCTCACGCTGCTGGTGCTCATCCCGGTCTGGCTGGTGCTCTGCCTGCTGGTCCAGCCCGACTTCACCGGCGTGACGGTGCAGACCATTCTGCTCGGCATCCCGGCGGTCGTGATGGGCTTCGGCATCGCCTTTCTGCTGGGCGCGACGCTCACCTGCCTGGCCTTTTGGACCACCCGCGTCTACTCGCTCAACGAGCTGTACTACGCCGTGATTGTGCTCTTCTCCGGCCAGTTCGTGCCGCTCGATGTTATGCCGGTCCTCATCCAGCGCGTGGCGCAGTTCCTGCCGTTTCAACTACTCAAGTACTTCCCCATCCAACTCATCCTCGGCCGCCTGACGCCCGAGGCCATTGCCCGCAACTTCGCGCTGGATGTGGTCTGGTTGCTGGTGGCGCTCGGCCTGTTCACCTGGGTGTGGCGCAACGGCGTCAAGCGCTTTTCGGCGGTGGGGGCCTGAGCCATGCAAACCTACAAGCTGCTGCTGACCATCCTCAAGATCAACGTCCAGCAAGAGCTGGCCTACCGCACCGATGCGGTCATTAACATCCTCATCAACCTGGTCTGGCTGGGCTGGGAGTTGTTGAGCCTGAGCATCATCTTCAC
>JAYUUW010000963.1:0-2190 GCA_043754665.1 Anaerolineales bacterium
GCGCCTCGCGGACGAGGCCGCCATTGTGGCCCGCGTGCAGGCCGCCCGGCCCGACCTGCTGCTGGTGGCCTACGGCGCGCCCGCGCAGGATAAGTGGATCGCCCGGAACAAGGCCGCGCTGGGCGTGCCGGTGAGCGTGGGCGTGGGCGGCGCGTTTGATTTTGTGGCGGGGGTGGCGGTGCGGGCGCCGCGCTGGGTGCAGCGGCTGGGGCTTGAGTGGCTGCATCGGCTGGCGCGCCAGCCCTGGCGGCTACGGCGCATCCTCACGGCGGTGGTGGCGTTTCCGCTGGCGGTTATGCGGGCAAAAGCGGCCCGCCAGCCGGATTAATACGCTCTCATGCAGAATTCACGCCCAACTTACCCGGCGGACTATACTGATAGATGCATTCTCCTCTGCGCACCGCACCACCCGTATCCGAGTGACGGGTGGTGCGGTGTGATTTTAACGCCCCGCTTAAAACAAACAGGGGCCCAACTGCCGCGCTGGCCCCTGCCTGCTCCCCATCCAGTGGTTATGTGCCCCTGAAGACCAGTGTCATCCTAGGCCACATTCGCAGCGGCGGGAATGGGCAGGCCCTCCGGCGCCTTAGACATTTGTACCGAATCGCCCAAAACGCTTGCTGGCAATCACCAATCGCACTATCCTGAAACGACTGGGCTGTGCGCCGCCTGGGCCGAGGGGGCAGACCATGACCAACCGCATCCGGGTCGCCATTCTTGAAGACCACCAAAGCACGCTCGATGGCTACTACTATCGGCTGGGCAGCGCGCCGCATATCGAGCTCGTCGGCGCGGCGCGCGTGTGGAGCGAGTTTGAGGCGCTGCTCGCCGCCCAGCCGGTCGACGTGGCCCTGCTCGACCTGAACGTGCCCACCGCCCCCGACAACCCCAACAACTACCCCGTCTTCCACGTCTTGCCGCAGTTGCTGCAAACCTACCCCCAACTCGACCTGCTGGTCATCTCCATGCACGCCGACCGCACGCTGATTGAGGCCGTGCTCGAGACCGGCGTGAGCGGTTACATCCTCAAAGACGACGCCGAAACGCTCAAAGAACTGGCGGCCGTCATCACCTCCGTCGCCAGCGGCGGCATCGTCATCAGCCAAAACGCCTTTTACCCGGCCCTGCACCGCGGCGCGGTCCCGTCCGGCCCACACCTCACCGCCCGCCAGCGCGAGGCGCTCTCGCTCTCGGCCGCCTACCCCGAAGCCACCCTGGCCGACCTGGCCGCGCGCCTGGGCGTCATGAACTCCACCGCCCGCAATTTGCTGTCGGGGGCCTATCTGCGGCTGGGCGTGCGCAATCGCGCGGCGGCGGTGGCCAAGGCGCGGCAGTTGGGGTTGATTAACGCGAGTGGGCCGGTGGGGGTGGTGCCGGCCTAGCCGCCGGCCGGCTACTCGCGGTCGAGCGTGGCGGTGGCGGTCGGCGTGGGCGTCTCCTGGCCTGGCCGCCAGAGCGCGGCGTAGAAGCGCAGATAGTCGTCCAGGTGCGCCGTCCAGTATTGCTCCGTGTGGCCGCCCGGCTGCACCAGATAGGTATGCCCAAAGTCGAACCACGTGAACACCTGATCGAGCCACGCCGCGCTCTGGCGCTGGCCGTCATCTTGCCCAATATCCACATATAGCGCCGGCACCGGCCCGGTCTTGGCGATCGCCCGCGTATAGGCCAGCAGGTTGTTCTCGTCGCCGAAGAACACCGCCGGGCTGTGCGCGCCAATGCGGCCAAAAATCTGCGGGTAGCGCAGCCCCAGGTGCACGGCCCAGCCGCCGCCGCGCGACAGGCCGCCGATGCCGCGGAAGCGCGGGTCGGCCTTGGTGCGGTAGGTCGCGTCGATGTAGGGCACCAGGTCGGTCACAAAGGCCGGGTCCAAGCGCGCGTCTTTGCGGTCGCTCGGCATCACGATGATCAGCGGCGCGATCTCGCCCGCCGCGCTGAGCGCATCCGCTTCCGCCGGCATGCCCAATTCCACCCACTGCGTGTTGGTAAAATTCAGGCCGTGGATCAGGTACAGCACCGGGTACGCCTCGCCGGAGGTGGCGTAGCACGGCGGCAGGTAGAGCTGCGCGTCGATGGGGTAGTTGAGCACATCCGACGGCACATGGATGAGGCTGACCGTGCCGCGCGCCTGGGCGCAGGGCGTGGGGGTGACGGTGCGCGTGGGGCGCGGGGTGAGGCTGGGGGCGACCGAAG
>JAYUUW010000964.1:0-7081 GCA_043754665.1 Anaerolineales bacterium
GCCGCCGGCCGCAGCGTGGTGGTCGACACGAACACGCCGGTCTGCCGGGCCCGCGCCGCGCGCTTGCCGTTGGCGTGAATTTCGGCGGCCAGCACCCAGCGCGGCGCGTTGACCTCGGCCAGCCACATCTGGCCCTCCACCCGGTCGAAGTGGCGAATGGGCCGGCGGTAGTCGATCTCGGTCCGGGCCAGCACCGGCACCAGGCCCTCAGCCAGAAGGTGCTGCAACGGATAGTAGGCCTCGAGCACCTGGTAGCGCAGGTCTTCGAGCCAGCGAATGTACACAATATTGCTGACAATTCCGGCAAAATCCACGTCGTAGCCTTGCACGCGGATGGGGGCGCTCACCGCCAGCGGGCGGCCGGCCAGGGGGGTGTTGGGCAGATCGGTCACAAGCCTCTCCAATCTGTGGGCCATTATAGCCCGACTGCGGTTGCGGTTAGAGTTCGGATAGTAGTACAATCACCTTGTGCGCGGCCACTGGCGCACTACTCGTGAGGGAGGCTAGAATGAAAAATCGCTCTGTTGTGCTGGCCGGTGCCGTGGGCGGGGTGCTGGCGCTGGCGTTGTTCCTGGTCCTGGCGGCGCATGCCGGGGTCGCGCTAGCCGCGCCCGAGGCCGCCGTCTCGGCCAATATTACGGTCACCGTCAAGGCCGGCGACAATCTGGGGAAGTACACCCGCATCTATGGCGTCAGCGGCAGTTCGCTGGTCGCCGCCAACAACCTGCCGAACCCCAACCTGATCTTTCCCGGCCAGGTTATCATCATCCCAGTCGCCCGCAGCAACACGCCTAGCCTGACCACGCCGTTCTACTACGTCGTCGTCGCCGGCGATACGCTCAATGCGCTGGGCAAGCGCTTTGAGATGGACCCCAGCATCATCGCCAACACCAACGGCATTGCCAACGGCACGGTGGTGTTGGGCAGCACGCTGCTCATCCCGGCCGGCCCGCACAGCCACGTGGCCGTCGCCGGCGAGACGCTCAAGAGCATCGCCGCGCTGCACGGCACCACCTGGGAGACGTTGGCCGCCAACAACCCGGGCATCACCAACCCCGACTTGATCTTCAGCGGGCAGCCGATCTTTGTGCCCATTAAGTACAACGCCGCGCCGCTGGCGCTGCATGGGGCCGCGCCCATTCCGGTGGCTACCAACACGCCCGGCGGGCCAACCGCTATCCCCGGCGCCACCGCCACCAAACCCGTCGTCCCAGTTGTGAAACCCCCGGCCGGCGGTGAGAACTGGATCAAGGTTATCGTGCGCAGCGGCGAGAGCTTCGTCACCTACGTCGCGCGCTACGGTGTGAGCGGCGGGCGGCTGCGCATTGCCAACGCGCACATCGCTGACCCGAACATCATTCGCCCCGGCGACACAGTCTTTGTGCCGGTGAATGTCTCGTTCTCGCCCAGCCGCACCACGCCCTTCTTCTACGTCGTGAAAGCGGGCGACACCACCGCCTCCATTGCGGCCAAGTTTGAGCTGTCCACGACCACGCTGGCTACCGCCAACCCTGGCGCGACCTTCGCCGTCGGCAGCACCGTGCTCATCCTGGCCGGGCCGCACCTCTACGCCGTGCGGCAGGGCGACACCCTGGGCAAGATCGCCACCAAATACGGCACCACGGTCGACTTCCTGCTGACCGGCAATCAACTGCCCGACCCCAACGCCATCTTCCTGGGGCAGTTGATTTTCATCCCGCTGCAACTGGATAAGCAGCCGCTGCCCTTCGACTAACGCGGGGCGCGCTTGCCAGTAAACCAAAGGACGGGGTCGGCGCATGGCCGGCCCCGTCCTTTTCATTATCTTGCTGGCGCCTCAGGGATGCGGCAGGCGGATGGGCAGCCGCACCTGGAAGCAAGTGAGGCCGGGGTGCGACGTCAGGCGGATTTCGCCGTAGTGCTTGTGGATGATGTTGTAGGCGATGTTCAGGCCCAGGCCGGTGCCCACGCCGGGCGCTTTGGTGGTGAAGAACGGCTCGAATACCCGCGACTGGATTTCAGACGGGATGCCGGGGCCGTTGTCGGCGATCTCCACCACCACGGTGTCGCCGTCGCACGTGGTGGTCACGCGCAGCTCGGCGCCGGGTTGGCTGCCCAGGGCGTCGAGCGCATTGTCGATGATGTTGGTCCACACCTGGTTCAGCTCACCGGCATAGGCCTCAATGCGCGGCAGGTTGGGCGCGTAGGTGCGCGTGAGCGTGAGCGTGGCCTTGAGCTTGTGGCGCAGGATCACCAGAGTGTTATCCAGCCCCTCATGCACGTCCACTTCTTGGATCGGGGCGCGGTCGAGGTAGGAGTACGACTTAACCGCCTTCACAATCTCCGAAATGCGCCCCGACCCCTTAGCGACTGCATCCAATAAGCTGAAGACGCCGCTGCCCAGGCCCAGCGCCTGCGCCAGCACCGTGATCTCCTCGGTGCGGAAGTCCTCGCCCAATTGCGCGAAGTCTGCCAGGGTCCAGCCAAAGTTGACCAGGGTGGGGGCCAGTTCCCAGGCCTCAGCCACGCCGTGCTCCGCCAGCCACTGTTCCACTTCGCCCTCGCGGTCGCTGCGGGTGAGCGGGTCCAACGTGATGACGGCGGCGGCGCGCTCCGCCATCGTGGTGCGCAGGGCGGCCACCGTGGCCTGTTGGTGCGGCGGGAGCGCCAGCCGGTCGAGGGCGCTCATGGCTGGCTGCCACTTGGGCAGCAGGTCGCCGAGTTGCGCGACGGCGCGGCTCACCGCGGCGGCGGGGTTGTTCAACTCGTGGGCCAGCCCGGCCGCCAACGTGCCCAGTCCGGCCATCTTTTCTTTCTCGTGCAGCAGCGCGTCGTTCTGGCGCAGCCGCGCGGTGACTGTATGGAGGATGGCCATAGCCGCCGTTGGGCTGATGGCCAGCATTTGCTCGAAGACCGGCTTCGAGATCATCAGCAGGGTGCTGTCGCGCAGGGTGCGCACCGAAGCCGCGCGCGGCGCGTTATCGAGCAGCGACATCTCGCCGATGACCTCGCCCGGCCGGCGCACATCCACCTTCACATCGTGCGCGCCCGCCCGCTTGCTGATTTGCAGCTCACCGTCGAGCAGCACATACAGCGCGTCGCCCGGCGCGCCCTCTTCAATGACGAGGGAGTTAGGCGGCAGGTTAAGCGTTTGCGCTTCGGCGTGCAGCCGTTCCAGGTCGGGCTCGGTCAGCCCGGCAAACAGCGGCAGGCGGCGCAGGAACTCAACGCTCATGGCAGGTCGGCTTGGTCGATATAGCACCAGCGCCAGTCTTCACCCGGCTGGAACGACTGGATGATGGGGTGCCCGCTGGCGTGGAAGTGCTTGGTGGCGTGCTTGTTCTTGGAATTGTCACAGCAGCCGACGTAGCCGCACGTCAGGCACAGCCGCAGGTGGAACCAGCGATCGCCGGTCTTCAGGCAGTCCACACAGCCTTGCGCCTGGGGCGTCACGTCTTGAATCTGGTCGAGGTGGGTACAGGCGGAAGCAGTCACCGTCTAGGGTCCTTCCACAACGGCCGGCGCAGTCCATCCCGCCGGCGGAGCCGATCACAAACTGGCGAGATACTTGTGAACAAAGGCAATGGCCATCGCGCCTTCACCCACGGCCGAGGCCACCCGTTTGATGGAGTTCTGGCGCACATCGCCGGCCACGAAGACGCCAGGGATGTTGGTTTCGAGCCAGTAGGGGTCGCGGTCGAGCTGCCAGCCCTTGGGGCGCTTGCCCTCGCCCATCAGGTCGGGGCCGGTGAGGATGAAGCCGTACTGGTCGCGCTGCACGGCGGGGGCGGTCCAGTCGGTGTACGGCTCGGCCCCAATGAAGATGAACAGCGCCCGCGCATGGAGCGACTCTTCCTTGTGCGTGTGAATGTCTTTGATGGTGATCGTTTCCAGATTGTGCTCGCCCTGCACGCCGACCACCTGGGTGCCCAGCTTGGCGCGAATGTTCTCCGTGTCGATGATGCGGTCCACCAAATACTGTGACATGCTAGCGGCCAGTGACTCGCCCCGGCACAGCATCGTCACCTGGCTGGCGAACTTCGCCAGGTAGAGCGCCGCCTGCCCGGCTGAGTTGCCGGCCCCCACCACGAACACATCGTCGTCGCGGCAGGAAATGGCCTCAGTGGTGGCGGCCCCATAGTACACGCCCGCCCCGGTGATGGCCTCGACGCCGGGCAGGTCGAGCTTGCGGTAGTTGATGCCGGTGGCGATAACCAGCGCGTGGCAGCTAATCTCCATGCCGTCGGCTAATTTCACAATCTTGTATTGGCCTTCCACGCGCAGACCCACGGCTTCTTGCGGGCGCAGCAGTTCGACGCCGAACTTCTCGGCCTGGTCGAGCGCGCGGCGGGTCAGGTCGCTGCCACTCAGGCCGCGCGGGAAGCCCAGGTAGTTCTCAATGGCCGAGCTTTGGCCGGCCTGGCCGCCGGGCGCGCTGCGTTCGATGATGAGCGTGCTCAGCCCCTCCGACGCGCCGTACACGCCCGCCGCCAGCCCCGCCGGTCCGGCGCCGACGATGATGAGGTCGTAGAACGGTGTCTTGGCGCGGGTTTGCAGCCCGATCTTTTCGGCCAGCGAAATGGGGGTGGGGCGCACCATATGGCTGCCATCGGCAAACAGCACCACCGGCAGGTCGGCTTCGGTGCGCTCCAGGTGCTTCAGCAGCGCCGCCGCTTCGGGGTTGCTGTCACTGTCGATCCACTGGTACGGAATCTGGTTGCGGGCCAGGAAGTCTTTGATGTCGTGGCCCTGCGGCGACCAGCGGTGGCCGATGATGCGCACACCCTCGAAGCGCGGCCGGAAGCCCGCTTGCCAGTCGTCGAGCAGGTCTTGAATAACCGGGAACAGCCGCTCGTCCGGCGGGTCCCACGGCTTGAGCAGGTAGTAATCGATCTTGACGTTGTTGATGGCGCGGATGGCCGCGTCGGTGTCGGCGTAGGCGGTGAGCAGCGCCCGCTTGGCGTCGGGGAAATCCTCACGCGCCTGCTCCAAAAACTCCACGCCGCTCATGCCCGGCATCTTCTGGTCCGAGAGCAACAGGGCCACCGGCTCGTTGCGCAGCCGCAGTTGCCGCAGCGCGTCGAGCGCGGCGGGGCCAGAGTCGGCGCGCAAGATGCGATAGTCTTTGCCGAAGCCCTGCCGCAGATCGCGCTCAATGGCGCGCAGCACCTCCGGGTCGTCGTCAATCGTAAAGATAACCGGTTTAGCCATGGCGGGTATGAGGGGGTGCGGCTAGATGGTTTGCACGTCGTGCGGTCCGCTTTCGCGGATGCCCGCCGGGGTGATGCGCAGGAACTCGGCGTTGGCTTGCAGCTCAGCCAGGCAGGTAGCCCCGGCGTAGCTTAGGCCGGAGCGCAGGCCGCCGACCAGTTGGTGCAGCACGTCGGCGGCGCGGCCCCGGTAGGGCACCACCGCTTCCACGCCCTCGGGCACCACCTTCTCCCAATCGTCGTTGTCGAGCGGGCCGGCCTTGTCCAGCGCCTTGCGGTCCACATTGGCCGTCAGCGAGGCCATGCCGCGCACCACTTTAAAGCGGCGGCCGTCGCGGATGACGCTCGCGCCGGGGCTTTCTTCGGTCCCGGCCAGCATGCTGCCGATCATCACCGTGTCGGCCCCGGCGGCCAGCGCCTTGGTCAGGTCGCCGCCAGTGCGCACGCCGCCATCGGCGATCAGCGGCACGCCCTCGGCCTGGGCCGCCTCGGCGCAATCCATAATGGCCGTGAGTTGCGGCACGCCGAAGCCGGTGACCAGCCGCGTGATGCAGATGGAGCCGGACCCCACGCCGACTTTGACGGCATCGGCCCCAGCCGCGGCCAGGGCGCGCACGCCGTCGGCGGCGGCCACGTTGCCGGCGATGACATCAATGTTAGGGAAGCGGCGCTTAAGGGTCTCGACCGTGCGGATGGCGTGGTCAGAGTGGCCGTGCGCAATGTCGACCACCAGCGCGTCAGCCCCGGCGTTCACACACAACTCGGCCCGCTGCACGTCGTCGGCGCGCACGCCTACGGCGGCGGCCACGCGCAGGCGGCCCTTGGCGTCTTTCGTCGCCACCGGGTGCTGCGCCAGCTTGATGATGTCTTGGGCCGTCATCAGCCCGGCCACGCGGCCCTCGGCGTCCAGCAGCGGCAGCTTCTCCACCCGGTGGGCGTGCAGCAGGCGCTGGGCGGCCTCCAGGTCGATGCCGGCCGGCGCGGTGATTAGCCGGTCGCGCGGGGTCATAACGGTGGCAATGGCGGCCAGCGGGTCGGGCGCGAACAGCACATCGCGCGTAGTTACCAGCCCCAGCAACTGCCCGGCCGGGTCCACCACCAGCAGCCCGCCAATCTCGCCGGTGTGCATGAGTTCGCGGGCGGTCTGCACGGTGGCGCCGGCGGCAATGGTTTCCGGCGCTTCGACAATGTGCGACTCGGCGCGCTTCACGCGGGCCACTTCGGCCGCCTGGCGCTCGGGCGTCATAAAGCGGTGGATGGCTCCCAGACCGCCCAGGCGCGCCATGGCAATCGCCATCGGCGCCTCGGTGACGGTATCCATATTGCTGCTGATGATAGGGATGGCCAGGGTCAGGCGGCGGGTAAGCCGGCCGCTGGTGTTGACGGCCGTGCGGCTGGCCACTGAGGACCGTTTGGGCACCAGCAGCACATCGTCAAAGGTCAGGCCGAGCGAGTCGCGCAGTTTCATGGGTAGGGACCGCCAGTTAGTTGAGGGGTGGGAGTGTACTCGGAGGCGGGGTCGTTAGCAATTGGTTAAGGCTAAGTTCGACCGGCGCCTCTTGCACGGCCAGTTGGCCGCAGCCCGCGTTGATGTCGATGCCGCGCCGCACGCGAATGGTGCAGGTGATGCCGTGGCGCTCCAACTCCGCCTTGAAGGCGGCGGCGCGCTCACGGGTGGCGGCGTGTCCGGCATAGTCATGGGTCGGGTTGAGCGGGATGACGTTGACGTGGCAGGGCAGGTCGCCGGCGAGTTGGGCCAGCGCGGCGGCCTGCTCGGGCGAGTCATTCTTGCCCGCGATCAGCGCCCACTCGAAGGTGACGCGGCGGTGGGTGACGGCGTAATAGGCGCGCACCGCGTCAAACAGCATCGCCAGCGGATACTTCTTGTTGAT
>JAYUUW010000965.1:0-1518 GCA_043754665.1 Anaerolineales bacterium
CGCCGGCTTTGCTGAGAGCCATGATGACCTCTTGTACCCCCGAGGCTACATGAGCCAAGACTCTCTACTGGGAACTCACCTCAGAACCAATCACCCAATAAGGCCCTGGGCACTCAGTTGGCACTGTTTCGCGCAAGGACTCATCCAAAACGTTGACAGTGCCCCCACTGAAGCGCACCGCGTCGCCGATGGTAAGAATTGTCTCTCGTTGATTCCCGGAAGAGACGCCTGTTAGGACGTGGACCTTATTGTCTTCAACCGTCACGGACACGTCAGGCGGCGATACCAAAAGATAGCTGGTACCGTCATTTGCAATGACTCTAAGACAGCCATCAGTTTCAACTAGCGTACCAACCAGCTCAGCGGTCAAATAAGTCGCTACAACCTGCTGCGTCGGGAGGGCACTTTCTGATGGCGAAACGAAGGCTGGAGCACAAGCTGTTGTTAAAACAGCCAAGGCCAAGCAAGCCCAACAAGATAACGCGACTCTCACCAATTTACGAGTTGTAGTCACACCCACCAGTTACTCCCCGCCCAACGAAACGGCCCCTCAGGTTTTGGCATGTTGTTTTGCCTTTCATACACCTGTGCAATAGGGTCTTGTTCCGTGCAATCCATAGTAAGCGTTCCAATCGGCAGGTCAATCATATCCGCGGCCAGCACATCTTCCGCGCCGCCGATTTGGTTGAGCCAATCGTGAATGAGGGCCAGCGGCATGGGTCAGGCGGCGGCCGGGAGGAACATTTGGATGGGCGCGTAGCTGCGGCGGTGCATGTCGCACACGCCGAGCTGCGCCAGGGCGGCGCTATGGGCGGCGGTGCCGTAGCCTTTGTGCCGGGCGAAGCCGTAGCCGGGGTAGCGCTCATCCAGGCCCGCCATCCAGCGGTCGCGGCTGACCTTGGCGATGATGGAGGCGGCGGCGATGCTGAGCGAGCGCGCGTCGCCAAAGATGAGGGCGGTCTGCGGCAGCGGCACCAGCGCGCTGAGGTCCACGGCGTCGATCAGCAGCGCGTCCGGCGCAGGGGCGAGCATGGCCACGGCGCGCTGCATGGCGGCGTGCGTGGCGGCGGTGAGGCCGTCGCGGTCGACCTCGGCCGCGCCCGCGCCCCCCACCCCAATGGCCAGGGCCACGGCCTGAATGGTGTCAAACAGGCGTTCGCGCTGGCGGGGCGTAAGCTGCTTCGAGTCGGTGACGCCGGCGAGGGCGGCGCGGAGGCGCGGCCGGTCGAGCGGCAGGATGACGGCGGCGGCCACGACCGGCCCGGCCCACGCGCCCCGGCCGACCTCATCCATGCCGGCGACCAGGCGGTGGCCCTGGCGCACCAGGCGGCGCTCGTAGGTCAGGCGCGGCACGGCCTTGGTCACAGGGCAGGCTTGGGCGCGTAGACGCCCTGCCGCCAGTTGCGGCGCAGGATGAGGATGTCGCGCAGCATACGCAGCGGGTCGGCCAGCGGCTGCACGCGGCTTTCGGAGCGGTAGTACCAGTCGATGGGAACCTCGACGATGCGGTAGCCGCGC
>JAYUUW010000966.1:0-3651 GCA_043754665.1 Anaerolineales bacterium
GACCTGGCCGACCGCAAAGACCGCATCCGCAAGTTCGAGGCGCTGCTGGCCAACCGCCCGCGCCTCGAAGCGCTGGCCGTCGCCATCGAGCGCTACCAGGCCGAGCGCCCCAAGCATCTGGCCGCCATCGCCGGCTACGAGGTGCAGGTGGCCCCGCTGCGCCAGCACGCCGAGCAGGTCACGCGCACGCTCGGCCGCCGCCGCGAGGCGCGCGAATTGCTCGAACGCCTGCGCGCCGCCGTGGACTCGACCGCCGGCGTGCCCGACCTGCCCGCCGTGGACCGCTTGCCCTGGCATGACCACCCGGCGCTCAAAGACCTGCGCGTTCATCTGACTGAGCTAGAGACGACCCTCGCCGCCTGGGAGCCGGAGCCGCACACCGCCCCGACGCGCCTGCCGCCCGCGGTGGACGCGACCCAGCCCACGCCCGCTGCTGGTGCGGACGCTTCGGCCGCCACAGCCATCGCCGCCACCCAGCCGATAGTGCCCGAGGCCGAGCCGCGCGTGACCATTGGCGCTACGCTGCGCGAAGCCGCCGCCGCCCGCCAGCGCGCCAAGACCACCGCCGCCCGCCTGGCCGATCTGCGCCAGCGCCTCGACGCCCTCAGCCAGGTGGCGTTGGCCTGGTACACCGGCCGCGCTCAGCGCGAGACGCTCACCGGAGAGCACGCCCACCTCACCGAAGCCGAGGCCAGCTTTGCCGAGCGCCGCGCCGCGCTGGCTGATGAGCACGCCGCCCTCAGCGCCAAGGTGGCCGAACTATCCGCCTTCGATGTCACCCGCCTGCCCATTGGCGAAGTGCTGCGGACCTGGATTCAGAACTTGGCTCAGGCCGAGGCGGGCGGGGGGTTGGCCGAGCCGCCGGCCGAATTTGCCAGCCCGCTCGGCCGCGAGATTTGGGCCGCCGCCGCCGCCCCGGCCCAACTGCACCGCCTCACCGCCCTGGCGCACGAAGTCCGCACCAGCCGCGTGGAGGCCGCCCGCCTGGCCGGGCTGGCGCTGCGCCTCTCCGCCCTCATTGAGCGCTTGCAGCCCGAATTCGCGCCCGTGCCGGCTGGGGCCAACCGCTTGCAAGCCGCCGCCAGCGCCCTGCGCCGCCCGCGCCCCAGTAAGGATAGGGCAGGCCGCCGCGCCGCGCACGGCACCGGCCACTGGAAGCACTCGGCCCTGCACAGCCTGGTGGCCTTCGATGCGCGCGGCGGCCTGCACCCCGCCTCCCATGCCGACGACGCCTTCCCCGATTTGGAGCGCCGCCTGGAGCGTCTGCGCCAGCGCCCGGCTTGGTTGCCCGGTTTGCTGGGGGCTGAGCCGCGCCGCCAGCAGGCCATTGGCCTCTGGCTCCAGCGCCTGCGCGCCGCCGTGGAAGACTTCACCCACCGCCGCGCCGACCTGGAGGCCGCGGGCCGCCACAAGAGCGGCCGCCTGACCGAGCGCGTGGCCGTCACCATCGGCCCGCTGCAAAGCGCCGTGCTGGCCGCCGCCCAGACCTTTGGCCCGCAGGCGCAGGCACGGCTGGCCGTGGTGCAGGCCGAGCTCGCCGCCGTCAGCGAGGCCCACCCCACCGTGGCCGCCCGCCTCGATGCGGTCGAGGCCGACCTGGCGCAACTGGCCGACGTGCAGACCGCCCACGAGGCCGCCCTGCAAACCGGCCGCGATGCGCTGGGCCAGGCCCGCCGCACCCGGCCCTTCCAAAATCTGCTGCGGCAGGTGGGCCGCCGCTCGGCCGACGATTGGCGCGCCGCCTACCAGACCGCGCTCGGGGGCCTGGATGACGCCCTGCGCGAGTTGGGCACCGTCACGCTGCGGCTCGACCCGCTGGCCGCCCTCAGCAGCCTGATTGCCGACCTCAGCGCCGACATGGCCCGGCTGGAGCAGAACGCCGAACAGGTGCGCCAGAGCAACCACGGTGTCGAGCGCGATCTGGCCGCCGCCCGCGAACGTATGCAGGCGCTGGACGACCGCCACAACCAGGAGTTGGACTGGTGGCGCGCCACGCTGGCCGCGCTGCCCGAGCGCCTGCGCCTCCCCGCGCTGCAAACCATCTCGCCCGACACGCCCGAGTATGTGCAGGCCATGCTGGCCGCCAGCGCCGCCTGGGGCGCGGAGCTAGAGCGCGAACAAGGCTATCTCGCCCGCGCCGAACAACTCGTCACCGACTGGGTCACGCGCCTGCGCGCCGCCAACGCGCAAGACAGCGACGACCTGCGCCAGATCTATATCGACAACGCCAACGTCATCGGCGTCACCTGTGTGCAGGCCGGTTCGTACCAGTTCTCGCGCCAGTACCGCAACTTCGATTGCGTCATCATCGACGAGGTCAGCAAGGCCACGCCGCCCGAGTTGCTCTTGCCCATGCTCAAAGGCGCGCGCGTGGTGCTGGTGGGCGACCACAAGCAACTGCCGCCCATGATCGGCCCCGAAACGCTCACCGACCTGGCCGCCGAGCTGCAAGTGCCCAAGAGCGAATTGGAGCACATCGAGCGCGCCCTGTTCAAAGAGTTATTCGAGGCCGCGCCGCCGCAATTGCGCGTCATGCTCACCGAGCAGTACCGCATGCACCCGCAGATCATGCAGGCCATCAACCAGTTCTACTCCGACCAGTTGGTCTGCGGCCTGGCCGAGCCCGACCGCCAGCGCGCCCACGGCCTGAACCTGCCCTGGCTCAAGCCCGAGCAGCATTTGTTGTGGATCAACACGCCCACCGAGGGCGCGTTCCTCGAGCAGCGCGTGGGCACCACCTTCATGAACACCGGCGAGCTCGACGCCATCGTGCGCCTGGTCAAAGAGATCGACACGGGCTGGGCGGCGCAGGTGGCGGCCGGCCAGCCGCCCAAAGAAATCGGCGTCATCACCTTCTACGCCGCGCAGGTGCGCGAGCTTAAGCAGCGCCTGGTCGACCGGGCCGGGTCGTTCAAAAACGTGCGCTTGCGCGTCGGCACGGTCGACCGCTTCCAGGGCATGGAGCGCGCCATCATCATTGTCAGCCTGGTGCGCAACAACACCGCCGGGCAGGTGGGCTTTGCCCGCAAGCCAGAGCGCGTCAACGTCGCCTTCTCGCGCGCCCAAGAGTTGCTGGTCATCGTCGGCTCGCGGGAGTTGTTCTGCGAGCGCGCCAAAGACGGCGCGGCCACCACCATCTATGGCCGCGTGGCCGAAGTCGTGCAGGCCGCCGGTGGCCTGCGCCGGACCGATCATGTTTCCAACGCCAACAAGCGTTGACCCCCGGCTGGCGGAAGCCGCCGCCGCCGTCGAGACCGCCAGCCTCGCCCAGCGCGTGCTGGCGGCGCGCGTCTTTCGGCTACCCTATGCGCGGCTGAAGGTGCGCGTCGCCGTGCAGGCCCCGCGCCGCTTCAATATCCTCGAAGAATTTGTGCTGCGCGCCGCCGCCGAGCTCACGCCGCCGCCCACGCCCGCCGAGTTGGCCGCGCTGCTGGGCCTCGACGCGCTGTTTGTCGACAGCACCCTGCGCCAGCTAGAGACGCTGCAAGCCGTGGCCAAGGGCGGGGGGGCGGCGGCCGTCAAACTGACGCCGCAGGGCAAGCAGTTCCTTACCCAGGGCCAGGCGCTGCAAGCGCCCGAGCACAAAGCCCTCACCTTCATCTACCGCGCCGGCGTCGAAGACCTGCGGCTGTGGGCCGCGCCCGCCGCCGT
>JAYUUW010000967.1:0-2630 GCA_043754665.1 Anaerolineales bacterium
CGAACGACGTGCTCTGCTCGCTGACCAACTGCGTGATGCCCAGCGCGGCGGCCTGGGCGTCATCCGGCACGGCCGGCGGCGTGATAGTAAAGGCCAGCGGCGCGGCGTGCTGCCCGGCCGCCAGCGCGACGTTGATGGCGGCAATCGTGCCGTCGATATCCAGGTCGCGCGCGGCCTGCGAGCTTTGCAGGATGACCAACTGCTTGGCCTCGTCGTTGAACAGGAATTTGGCGTCGCGGGCGGTTTGGGCCAGCGGCGCGGCCAGCGGCGCCAGGTAAACGCGCAGGGCCACCGGGTCTAGCCCGACCTCGTAGTGGGCGGCGTTGGGGCCGTCTTCCACGCGGCGCACTTGCAGCATGTCGCCCAGCGCGGCCGGCTCAATCGTCCAGGGGCCGGGGTCACCCTCCTTGGGCTCGGCCACGCTCAGCGCCAGCGGCGCGCTGACAATGGCCTGGGCGGCGGCGGCTTGCGCGGCGGCATCGAGCACCAGCGGCGGCGTCTCCACATAGATCAGCGTGATCTCGCGCGTGCCCAGGCCCAGCAGCACCGGCTTGACCGCGGCGGCGGTGGCCAGCGTATCCAACTGGCGGCCGATCTGGCCGGGCGTGGTGGTGATGGTGGTGCCCTCGGCCGTGAGCGAGGCCTCGACCACCGGGCGGTAGACCACCTGCGCCACGCCGTTCAGGTAGACCAGCGTTTGGGTTTCGTCGTACAACACCACCGGCGAGACCTGCACACCCGCATACCAGGCGCGGAAGGTCGCCAGCGCATCGCCCAGCAGGTTGCCGGTGCGGCCCACATCGTAGGCGGCGTTGACGGTCTGGGCCAGATCGAGCGTCAGGCCCAACTGCCCCGGCGTGGCGGTCCAGGCCGAGTCGGCATCGCGGAAGGTGACGGCCGGCTGAGTGGGATAGTCGAAGGCGTAGGTGATGGCGTTGGCCGCTTCCGCGGGCGTCATGCCGGAGAGGTCAAGCCCCCAGGCGGTGACGCCGGGATAGATGACCTCGCGGTAGCGCATGCCAAAGCCGGCCGTAATCGCCAGTGCGACTGCGCTGAGCACCGCCAGCATGAAGGCCGAGGCGACCGCCACACGGATGACCCATACCAGTAAGGGCACCGGGCGCTGGGCCGGGCGGGCGGGCAGCGTCGGGAAGGGGGTGGAAGTTTGCATAGGCAGAATTATACGGCGCTTTTCTTGCGTTCGTAGTGGCGTTTGGCTTTGGCCCGATTGCCGCAGTCATCCATGGCGCACCAGCGCCGGCTGTGGTTCTTGGTGAGATCGAGAAACAGCCAGCCGCAGCCCCGGTCGTCCTGGCACTCGCCCACGCGCGCCAACTGGTCGGGCGTGGCCAGCAGGTCGGCAGCCGAATAGGCCACCGGCCACAGCAGGCCGTCCAGCGCCTCGCTCGCGCCCAAATCCCAACTCAGCGCATAGCCCGCTTCAACTGGTATAAGCCGGGCCCGCGCCAGCGCCTGGGTCAGCGCGAGGTTCAGCGCGGCCAGGTCGGCCGGCGGCGGCGTGCCCTCGTGCGCGTGCGCTAAGAGGAGACGGTACACCGCCTCGCGGAGTTCCACCGCCTGGCGCAGCACGGCGTCGGCGGCGGCGGGCTGCTGCTCGGCCAGGGCACGCAGGCGGGCGGCGGCCGGGGTGGGCAGCAGCGCCACGCGCTCGGCCCAGGCCAGCAGGTCGGCATAGGCCTGGAGGTATTCGCCCGGATCGGCGCTGGCGTGGTTGCTCACTGTGTTGCAGAAATCCAGGCACAGGCGGTCGTGGCGCAGGGTGAGCGCGGCTTCAAAGGTCGGCAAGAGCGGCATGATCAGGCTCAATCAGCTATAACTTCCAAAACTGTAGTTGACAGGTTATAAGCGCCTGTGCTATTCTAAAACCATCAAAAGTGATTATAGCAGGTTACACACGGACTGGCAAAGGCCACGCCACCCTTGCCCGCACTCGCTGGACTACCCGAGGAGACCGATGAGCAATCACCCACCCCACTCTGAAACGACTGCCGCCGTGCTTAGCCAAATCCGCGCCTCGCGCGCCAAGCTCGAGCGCTTGATTACCGAGCTCGACGAAGCCGCCCTGACCAAGCCCGGCCCCGATGGCGGCTGGTCGGTGAAGGACCACCTGGCCCACCTGACCGCCTGGCGCCGCATGGTGCTGGGCTACATGGATGGCAAGCCGCGAGCCGAGGGGCTGGGCATTGACCCGCAGATTTCCGCGACCGGCAGCGAAGAAGACCTGAACGCCGCCGTGGAGGCCAAGCACAAGGCTCAGCCGCTGGCGCAGGTGGTGGCCGAGTTCCGCCAGGTGTACGACGCGCTGACGGCGCGGCTGGCCACGTTTGCCGAGGCCGACTGGCAGACGCCCTACCCGCTCAACCCGCCCTCCCCCAACCCGCGCCAGGGCAACATTGAGGGCAACACCTTCTTCCACGACGAGGAGCATCTGCCGTGGATCGAGGCGGCGCTGGCGGGGCGCCCGGAGGGGAAGCGCTAAGGCGATAGCCACGAATGAACACGAATGGGGGAATGGTGAGGGCCGAGTACCAGCCGGCTGAGGGTCCGTCGATCCGGCCGGTGATAGCTGACGGCGCAGGGCCGGCGAGGGGCAGGCCGCCCCAGACGAA
>JAYUUW010000968.1:0-3358 GCA_043754665.1 Anaerolineales bacterium
GCCGCCGATGATGATGACCTTGCGCCGGTCCGTGACATCCGACTCGTCGCCGGACTCGTAGGTGGCATAGAGGTAGGGCGTGAAGGCCTCGAACTCGGCCGCGCAGGTATCGACGCGGTAGTAGTTGGGGCGTAGACCGAGCGCCAGCCGGTGGGCGCGCACGGCGGCGGCGGCCTGCCCTAGTTCGGTTGGGGTGGTCGGCTCGGCAGCCGGGACAAGGGCCTTGGCGATCTGCACATCGCTGAAGCCCAGGCGCTTGGCCCGGCGCAGCAGGTCGAGCGGCAGGTCGGCCAGCGGGTAAGCGTGCAGTTCAGATTCAACCGACAGCAGCAGCAACATCTGCTCAACAAACCAGGGATCGAATTGGGTTTGGTCGATCACCTCGGCCGGGCTGACGCCGGTGCGCAGGGCCTCGGCCACGGCGAACAGGCGCTGGGCGGTGGGCACCCGCAGCACGGCCGCCCCGGCCTCCAGCGGCTGGCGCAGGGCCGCGCCGAAGCCGGCCACGCCGATTTCGAGGCCGCGAATGGCCTTGTTGAGCGCCTCGGGAAAGGTGCGGCCGATGGCCATGACCTCGCCGATGGACTTCATTTGCGGGCCGAGGGTGGCGTCAGCGCCGGGGAATTTCTCGAAGTTCCAGCGAGGAATCTTGACGACGCAGTAGTCGATGCTCGGCTCGAACGAGGCCGGCGTGACGCGGGTGATGTCGTTGGGAATCTCATCCAGCGTGTAGCCGACGGCCAGCAGCGCCGCGATCTTGGCGATGGGGAAGCCGGTAGCCTTGGAGGCCAGCGCCGAGGAGCGGCTAACGCGCGGGTTCATCTCGATCACCAGCACTTCGCCAGTGCGCGGGTTGACGGCAAACTGCACGTTGGAGCCGCCGGTCTCGACGCCGACCGTCTGAATGACAGTGCGGGCCATGTCGCGCAGGCGCTGATACTCGCGGTCGGTGAGCGTTTGGGCCGGCGCAACGGTGATGCTGTCGCCGGTGTGGACGCCCATGGGGTCGACGTTTTCGATGGAGCAGATGACCACGAAGTTGTCGACGCGGTCGCGCATGACCTCGAGCTCGTACTCTTTCCAGCCGAGGACCGACTGCTCGATGAGGACTTCGCCGACGGGCGACTCGCGCAGGCCGTGAGCGACGAGGCCCAGCAGGTGCGCGTGGTCGGTGGCGATGCCGCCGCCCGAGCCGCCGAGCGTGAAGGATGGGCGGATGAGGCAGGGATAGCCCACCAATTCGGCCAGGCCTTCGGCCTCGGGCACGGTGCGGGCCAAGCCGGAGACCGGCACCGCCAGCCCTACGGCGAGCATCGCCTCTTTGAACTTGAGGCGGTCTTCGGCCAGATCGATGGCGCGGATTTGCGCGCCGATGAGCTGGACGCCGTAACGGGCCAAGACGCCGGCGCGTTCCAGATCCATGGCGAGGTTCAGACCGGTTTGGCCGCCGACGGTGGGCAGCAGCGCGTCGGGGCGCTCGATGGCGATGATCTTCTCGACCAGCTCGACCGTGAGCGGCTCGACGTAGGTGGCGTCGGCAAAGTCCGGGTCGGTCATGATGGTGGCCGGGTTGGAGTTGACCAGGACGATGCGGTAGCCCTCGCGGCGCCGGGCCTTGCAGGCCTGCACGCCGGAGTAGTCGAACTCGCAGCCCTGCCCAATGACGATGGGGCCGGAGCCGAGGATGAGAATGGATTTGAGGTCAGTGCGGCGCGGCATATTGGTGACCGGCTTCCATGAGGGTGACAAAGTCGTTGAACAGGTAGAGCGAGTCGTGCGGGCCGGGCGCGGCCTCGGGGTGATACTGCACGCTAAAAGCGCGCAGCTCCGGGGCGCGCAAGCCCTCGACACACTGGTCGTTGAGGTTGAGGTGGGTGACCTCCACCCCGGCGGGCAGACTGGCGGCATCGACCGCGAAGCCGTGGTTGTGGCTTGAAATTTCGACGCGGCCGGTGGGCAGGTGCATCACCGGCTGATTGCCGCCACGATGGCCGAACTTGAGCTTGTAAGTGCGCGCGCCGAGCGCCAGCCCCAGCAGTTGATGGCCGAGGCAGATGCCAAAGACCGGCACGCGGCCGAGCAGATCGCGCAGGGTGCTAATGGCGTAAGTTACGGCGGCCGGGTCGCCAGGACCGTTGGAGAGAAAGATGCCGTCCGGCTGTAGGGCCAGCACTTCGGCGGCCGTGGCCTGGGCGGGGACAACGGTGATGCGGCAGTCGTGCGCGACCAACTGGCGCAGGATATTGCGCTTGAGGCCGTAGTCGTAGGCCACCACATGGAAACGCGGCGGCGCGGCAGCAGCCGGGGCGGCCCAGCGGTAGGGCTCGGCGCAGGTGACCGCGCGGGCGAGGTCTAGCCCGTTCATATCGGGTGCGGCGCGGGCCAGGGCCACCAGGCGCTGGGGGTCCGGGTCGCTGCTGGAGAGCGCGGCGTTCTGCGCGCCGTGGGTGCGGATGTGGCGGATGAGGGCGCGCGTGTCAACCTCGCTGAGGCCGACGACGCCGCGCTCAGACAGGTAGGCGTCGAGCGTTTGGGTGGCGCGCCAATTGCTGGCAAGCGGGCTAGCGGCGCGAACCACGAAGCCGGAGACCCAACATTGGGCGGACTCGTCATCGTCGGCGGCGACGCCATAATTGCCGATATGTGGCTGGCTCATGACGACGATTTGACCGTGATACGACGGGTCTGTAAGGATTTCCTGGTAACCCGTAATACTGGTATTGAACACGACCTCGCCGGTGCGGTTACCCACCGCGCCAAAAGCGGTGCCGGGCCAGAGGGTGCCATCGGCCAGGGCCAAAAGGGCCGGCAAATGCCGGCCCTCTGAAAGAGTTTTAGAAGGAATCATAAGATGATGGTGTGATGGGGGGCAAAGGTGGCATGGTGTCACGTGTCATGGTCAAAGCCCAAATTCTCGACAGTATGCCGCAGGAAGGCGGGCGCGTCTATTGGCGGAACAGCCGGATTCGGTTTGCCACCTTTCGGCAAGATTGACGGCACTTGCGCGGTACGGCGCTCACCGGAGCACCAGCGGCAGGAAGAGCCGCGCAAAATACTCGTCGAAGCCGAGGTCGTAGCCGGCGGGCTGGCCGCGCGCATCGCCTTCAAAATCTAGGGTCAGGCCTTGGAACAAGCCGGCATCAATCGCGGGGCTGTCGCCGCGCAGGTGGTAGTTGCCGGCGTCCGGATTGACAAAGCGCGGGTCGCCGGCCAACGAATGCAAGCCCAGCGCCACCGGGCCGACCTTCGTTAGCGGAACAGTAAAGAAGAGATTGTAGTCCTCCGTGGCGGTCAAGGTGCCGAAGTTCTTGATGCCAATAGCCTGGTTGGTGAAGATGTTGTTCGTGAAAGTGAACAG
>JAYUUW010000969.1:0-5684 GCA_043754665.1 Anaerolineales bacterium
GGGCTGGGGACGGAAAAACTGGGGCATCAGGGGACTTAAGCGACCCAGGGGAAGACCTTCCCTTGAGTCCCTAGCGCAGCATCCCCCTCCGTTGGCGCGCTGCCGGCCAGTGGCTTTACCCAGCCGTCATTCGCCGCGAAGCACCCTTAGCGCACCACCAGCGGCAAGAACAGCCGCACCAGCGCAAACTCGTCGTAGCCCAGGTCAAAGCCCAGGTCCAGCGGGCGCGCGTCGCCGTCGAAATCGCTCGGCACGCCCACGTTCACGCCCACGTCCTGCGCCGGGCTGTCGGCCAGCAGGTGATAGTTATCGGCCGCTGGGTTAGCAAATAGCGGGTTAGTCGTGGGATGATTGCCGCCGCCGCTCGTCACCCCGACCGTCGTCGGCGTCGCCACGCCGAAGAACAGCGTGTAGTCCTCATAGGCCGAGCCGCTCGTCACGCTGATGCCCACCGAGTAACTCGTGACGATGGTGTTGGTCAGGCCCAGGCTGCCGTTCTCCACCACCACCGCCGCGCCGCTGGTCGTCACCGCGTTCGCAAACGTCGTGTGCAGCACCACCCCGCTGCCCGGCGAGGCGAACCACAGCGCCAGCCCCGGCGCGCCCGCCGCGTTGCGGGCGAACAGGCTGTTCACCACGCGCAGATCGCCGGCCCCCAACTGTGCCACCCCGCCGCCGGCCCCCACGCTGGTATTGTTAATGAGCTGCGTATTGGTCAGCGTCAGGTTGTTCTCCGCCAGCACCCCGCCGCCCCGGCAGTTAGCCTCCAAGCACCGGTTGCCTTGCAACACGGTGTCGAGGAAGGTGGCCCCGCCCGGGAAGTACGCGCCACCGCCGCCGCCCTGCGACGTATTGCTGAGATAGCTCACCCCACTGTGATAGGCCGCGTTACTCAGCACGCCGCCGCCCCGGCAGCCCGCCTCGCTGCAGGTGTTCCCGCGCAGCAGGCTATTGGTCATGGTCAACTTGGCTCCGGTCTGGATCGCGCCGCCGTTGCCCTTAGCCGTGTTCGTCAGAAAGTCGGTCTCGGCCACCACCAGATTGAAATAGCTGCTCGACCCGATCGCGCCGCCGGTGCAGCCGCCTGCTGTGCAGCCGTTGCGCTCAAAGCGCGCGCCGCTCACGCTCGACACATCGGCCAGTGAGCCGAGACTTAGGTGCAGCCCGCCGCCGCGCGTCTGGGCGCTGTTGCTGATGAATTGCGTGCCGGTCACGTGGCCCTCGGTGCGCACCTCCAACCCGCCGCCCGTGCCGAAGCTGATGTTGCCCTGGAAAACGCCGCCCGTGACCTCGGCGTAGACGGTGCTGTAGGCGCCGCCGCCGCCCGTAACGCTGGTGTTGGTGTAAAAGCTCGTGTTCGTCATCGTCAGGTATTGGCTGATCAGCCCGCCGCCATAGCAGCCGCTGCCGCACTGGTTGCGCTCGAACCAGCCGTTGTGGACTAACGCGGTGCCGAACACAAAGGCGCCGCCGCCCCAGCTGCCGGCCGCGTTGCTGATGAATTGGGTGCTGCTCAAGACCAGGCGGTACCCCCCCGGCCCGCCCGACGACTCAATGTTCACGCCGCCGCCAAAGCCGTCAGAGCGGTTGTTGGTGAACAGCCCGCCGGTCACTGTGAGGCTGGCGGCGGCATACAGCCCGCCGCCCTGGCCGGCCGCGTTGTTGCGCCACACCAGGTTCTGCAACTGGGGCTGCGCCGTTTCCGTGATCAACATGCCGCCGCCGCAGTACTGCGGGCAGTCGGTGCCGCCGTCCACGTCGCCGCCCTGCAAGGTCAGATGAGCGATCAGCACATTCGCGTTGACCGCCGCGCCCGTCACAGTGATGACGCGCTGCCCCGGCTGCGCCTGGATGATGGTCGTGGCGGCGTTCGTGCCCACCAGGTTGACAGCCGTGCTCAGCGTCAGGCTCTCGGTGTAGGTGCCGGGGTTGAGCTGCACGGTGTCGCCGGGGTTGGCGCCGTTGAGGGCGGTCTGAATTGACCCGCCGGGGTTGACGACAATGGTACTGCCGCCGGCGTAGGCCGGGCGGCCCGCCGCCAACCCCAACAGCAGCCCCGCCGCCGCCAAGCCGCCGACGATGGACAGGGTGAGGCCGGCCGCCCGTCGAATAAGCGCCGCACCTGCGAGTGAGCGTAGCAACATGGACTGTCTCCTGGGGCGGATAGCGGCGCGTGCGGCGGGTGCCTCCGGGGCGGCCGCGCTGCGCCGGCGGCTGACCGGCGTGAGTATAGAGTAGGCGGGGAGAATTACAAAGCGGCGCGGCCGGTTACAGCGGGGGACTCAGGGGAATGAAAGGGACTCAAGGGCAGCTTTCCCCTGGGTCCCTTGGGTCCCCCGAGTCCCTATGATTTTCCGCTTCAGACCTATACACGCCCTTCGCTCTCTACGCCGCCACCCGCCAGTAGCTGCCCCCGTCCGCTTCGCGCGCCATCCACTGCTGGTCGATCAGCGCGCGGCGCAGCGTGGCGCTGTCGGGGTGCAGCCGCTTCAGGCGCTCGTTCACTTCCTGCTCGCTGTAGCGCACCCCCGGCTCAAACACCTGCAAGGCATACCGCACCAACACCAGAAACTTCTTCTCCTTCTCCGGCAGCTCACGGATCGCGCCGCTCGGCTCCAGAAAGTCGTGCAGCACCTTGGCCGCGTACTCGTCCTCGCCGGCGGACGCGGCCGGCTGCGCGCGCGTGAGCACCTGCGCCGCCAGCGCGTGCAGTTGATCGCGCCGCAGCCGATAGGTCTGCGCCGGGCCGTGCGGGCCATCCACTAGCCCGGCCGCCGCCAGCCCGTCCAGGTGCTTGCGGATGGCCGGCAGCGGCTGGCCCAGCGCCTCGGCCAACTGCGCGGCGCTCAGGTTGCCGCCCGCCAGCCGCCCGGCCACTTGCAGCCGCCCCACCTCCGACAAGCCTTTGAAGAACGCCACCAGCGCCGGCAGCGGGTCGGCGGGCGCGGTGTCAGTCGTTGCCATCGCGGTGGTCATGCCTCACGTCCTTTCGTTCAACATCCGTTACACTTACAAGCGTTGCGCTGAGACTATCCCGTCAATGCAGAGCAATGTCACCCCGAACGCGCATGCACACACTTGATCCCACCACTCCGGTGGCGCGTGAGGGGTCTCACGGTGAACTGCCAAGGGAAATCCCAATGCACCGCAACCGCCTCATCCCCTTACAAGCGCCAATACTCGCCGCCGGCCCGCGCCATCAACTTGTATTCAATCATCGCGCGGCGCAGGCTGGCCGTGTCCGCGTGCACCAACGCCAGTTGCGTGTTAACATCTTTCTCAGCATAGCGCCGCCCCGGCTCAAAGCGCTCCACCACATGCCGCAGCACCACTTGCAGCTTCTTCTGCGACACCGGAATTTGCCGCAGCGTGCCGTCCGGCTGAATGAAGTCCTTGAGCACCTTGGCCTCGACGGCGCTGGGCGCAGGCGGGGCGGCCGGGTCCTGCGCCAGCAAGCGCTCGGCCGTCTCCGGCAGCGCGTCGTGCGCCAGCAGCCGGTTAGCCAGGCTGTGCACCACGTCCAGCCGCAGCCGGTACAGCTTGGCATGGCCGTCCATGCGCGCCTCCACCAGCCCAGCCTCGGCCAGCCGTGCCAGGTGGTGCGACACCGTCGCCGGCTTAATATCCAGCCGCTCGGCCAGCACCTCGCCCGCGTAGCTGTCCTGCGCCAGCAGGCCGACGATTTTCAGCCGGTTTTCGTCGGCCAGCGCCTTGAAGAACTGCAACAGATCGGGTTCCGGGTCCATCAGCCACCTCTCACAAGATTAGACGCACATCAAATCTTATATTAGGCGATGGCGCGGGCCATGTCAATAGGGTGCCTATCCAATGATTTCCAGGGTGAGACCCCTCGCGCGCCACGAGTTGGTAATAGCTGGCGAGTGGATGCGCGCTCGGGGTGACAAGGTTTTTCTTGGGCGGCCAAAAAACGCGGCTGCACCCCGTCAATAGCCTCGCCTCGCCCGCAACGCTGCGGCTTCTTACCCATCACCCATTCGTGTAATTAGTGAAATTCGTGGCCAAAGTTTTTGCCTTTCCCTTGAGTCCCCAGCCCTTCCCCTGCTCTTTCCCCTCCCGCCCAGGTCATGTAGAATCTCCCCGGTCACTCACTCACCCGTCAGGAGCCGCCATGTCGTCGCCACGTGACACCTACCCGATTGAGATTGCCGGCGTCAAGCGCAGTCTGCCGCTGTTCGAGGTCAAGCCGGGGCTTAAGATCGCCGTGCTCAACATCTTGGGCGATGTGGAACTGGTGGAGGCCGCCGCCACCGCGCTGGCCGAGCGCCTGAACAGCGTGGCCTATGACATTCTGGTCACCGCCGAGGCCAAAAGCATCCCGCTGGTCTACGCGCTGGCGGTGCGCACCCACAAGCCCTACATCGTGCTGCGCAAATCGTACAAGCCCTACATGGGCGCGGCCATTCAGGCCGAAACGCTCTCCATCACCACCGGCGTGCCGCAAACGCTCTACCTCGACGAGAAGGACCACGCCCTGGTCGACGGCCGGCGCGTGGTGCTGGTCGATGACGTGATCTCCACCGGCTCCACTCTGCAAGGCATGCGGCTGGTGCTCGGCAAGGCCGGCGCGGCCGTCGCGGCCGAGGCCGCCATCTTCACCGAAGGCGAGCGTGCCCAGTGGGAGCATATCATCGCGCTCGGGCATCTGCCGGTGTTTACCGGCTAATACAGTAATGCGCCTGTAACATTTCTCGGTACAATAGGGTGTACCGGCAGGAGGTGCCCATGCTCAAAGGTTTGTTCGGACGTAAAGAAGAAGAAGACCGCATCAAGACCGAGGGGCGTTTGCCCCCCGGCCAGAGTCTGACCACCAAGTTCCCCGTGCTGCACTACGGCCCGGTGCCGCGCTTCGACCCGGCCACCTGGGACCTGCGCGTGTTCGGCGAAGTGGAAGAGGAACAGCGCTGGAACTGGGATGAGTTTCAGAAGCTGCCGCGCACCAAGATCACCATGGACCTGCACTGCGTCACCCGCTGGAGCAAGTTCGACACCGAGTGGGAAGGCGTCTCGCTCAAGACCCTGGTGGACTCCGGGCTGATTAAGCTCAAGCCGACGGCCCACCACCTGCTCCAGCACTGCGAGTACGGCTTCACCGTCAACGTGCCGGTCGAGGTCGCGCTCCAGCCGAACTTCCTGCTGGCCACGCACTACAACGGCGAGCCGCTCGAAGTCGATCACGGCTACCCGCTGCGCGGCGTGGTCGGCCATGTGACCGGCACCGACCTCAAGACCCCCTACCTGTGGAAGGGCGGCAAGTGGCTGCGCGGCCTGGAGTTCCTGAACAAGGACCGCCTGGGCTTCTGGGAGCAGGCCGGCTACCACAACGAGGCCGATGTGTGGAAGGAACAGCGCTTCTCCTACGGCTAACCGCCGCGAATGCCTAGACGCCGATCGGGGCGCAGAGAGCACCTTTTCTCTGCGCCCCGTATTATTTTCCGCTCCCTCCGTCTCCCCTTTTTCTTTTTCTCTTTCTCTTTGCTTTGCCCTTCTTTAGTGCTATCCTAACCGCAATGACTTCTATCCTACTGGTTGACGACGACCCCGACATGGCCGAACTACTCGGCCACATGGTCGACATTCTCGGGCACACCCACCGCTTCGTGCGCACCGGCCCCGAGGCGCTGGCCGCCATCGCCGCGCAGCAACCCGACGCCATCGTGCTCGAT
>JAYUUW010000970.1:0-3447 GCA_043754665.1 Anaerolineales bacterium
CCGGCACGCAGCGCCTGGTCGATGTAGTCGGCCGGCTCCGCCGTCGCGGCGGCGTCGTCGCTGCCGGCCAGCGTGCCGCAGCGGGCCACGCGGCGCAGCGGCACCGGCCAATCCTCCAGCCAGACCTCCACCCGATCGGCCTCAAAGGCGACCTGCGTTTCGGCGCAGATGGTGTCGAGCACGGTGGGGAGGTCGAGCGAGGCGTTGACGGCCGCGCCCACCCGCCGCAGCGCCTCGGTGAGGTGCTGGCGCTGCTGCAGTTGAATGAATAACTGGCTGGTTTGCAGCCCGGCCACGATCAGGTCGGCCAGGGACTCCACCGCCCGCACATCGGAGGCATCGACCACGCCCGCGCGGGTGCTGGCGACCTCCAAGACTCCTACCAAACTCTTCGCCAGCCGCAGCGGCACCGCCACCACGCAGGCCAGGGCCGGGCCGGGTTCCGGCACAAAGCGCGGGTCGGTGTCCGGGGATTGGAGCCAGCAGCTTTGATCGTGCTCCGCTACCCAGCCCGCGACCCCCAGCGTCAGCGGCGCGCCGAGCCGGCGCCCGGCGGCAAACAAGCCGTCCACCGCGCTGAGCCGAAAGGTATCGTCTTCGACCAGATAGAGGGCGGCGGCGTCAAAACCAAAGGCCGCGCTGACGCGCTGGGTGGCCGCGTGCATAATGGCCGGCGGATCGTTCAGGCCGGTGAGGGTGCGGGCAAAGTCGTTGAGCAATTCTAGCTGGCGGGCGCGCTGGCGCTCGGCCTGGAGCGCTTGGTCGAGCCGGCGCGCCTGTTCGGCTTGGAGGACTTGCAGGCGCTGGGTATGACGCCGGCCCTCGCCCAAGGCGCGGGCGCCCTGGCGCAGCAGCAGGCCCAGCGTGGCAAAGGTGCCCAAATAAATGCCCAGGGACTGCACCGTGGAAGCCGAGCCGGTCAGGTCCACATAGCCGGCGGCTTCCAGCCAATACAGCCCAGCGAGCAGGCCCATGGTGGCGAGGGCGTAGAGCACGGCCGCCCGCCCGCTTTGTAAAAGCGCGGCGGTGACGACGACTACACAATAGGCGCTGACAGCGGCCCCGTGGAAACCGCGCGCGAGCATGAGGATGAGGGTAACGATAACAAAGGCGGAGAGGGGCAGCAGCCGGGTCACCAGCCGCACCTGGCCGCGCCGCACGAGCACGTACAGGCTCATATAGGCGGCGGGGAGCCAAACCGCCCCAATGACCAACGCCCACCCGCCGCCGCCCAATTGCCAGACTAAGAACAAGACCACGGCCAGGGCCACGGGCAGGCCCTGGTTGACCAAGGGCAAGAGCATGTGGGCGCGGCGCACGTCTTCTTCATCGCGGTATTCAGGAACGGTGACGAAGCGGCGCAGCGCGGCGGGCCAGGCCAAGCCCGACCGGCGCCAGGCGCGGAATCCGAAGACCGCCAGCGCGCCGACATACAGTGCGAGGGCCACCCCCAAGATAGGTTCTAACACGAGCGGTCAGTAGTGAGGCACATAACAGACAGACGACTCAGGCCGGCCAGATGAAACGCTGCCAGATGAAACGGTGCGGCACGGTGTAGGCCGCGTCGAGCCCGCCATAAGAGGCCGCGGCCCAGGCCCGCAGCTCGGCCAGGCAGCGCGGGAAGAAGTCGGGCGGCGCTTGCCAGGTGGGCGACCAGGTGCGGTGCTCGATGGTCTCGATCTGGCGGGCGAGGGTGCGGGTGAGCGTCCACTCGCCGGCGGCCCGTTCTTCGAGCGCCGCGCCTTGGGCCAACAGCGCGGCGGCGATATCGGCAAAGTCATGCTGGACCGGGCTAGCCCCCGGCAGGCCGCCGTGGGCGCGCACGATCACGTCCCACTGGGCGCGCAGGCGAGCACCGGGCGAGTCGGGTGGCCGCCACTCGTAGCCCAGCAGAAAGGCGCCGCCCGGCCGCAGCACCCGGCGCACCTCGGACAGGGCGGCGGGCCAATTGGCGATCAGTTGAAAGACATGCACCGCGACCACAGCCTCGAAGGCGGCGGCGGCCAGTGGCAGGGCCACCACATCCCCCTGTACCAGCGGCGGGGCGGCCCCCGGCGGCAGGGCGGCCCCCGGCGGCAGGGCGGCCCGCCGCGCGCCCAACATGCCGGCTGACAGATCGAGGCCGGTTACTTGCACCGGATGGGCCAGCAGCGGCCGAGTAATGCGCCCGGTGCCGACCCCCACCTCCAGCCAGCGGCGCGCACTGGGCACAAGCGCCACAGCCCCGGCCGCGACCACCTCGGCGAGGCCGGGTGGAAAAGCCCGGGCCGCATCGTAGGTAGCAGCGGCGGGGTCAAAGGTCTGAGGTGGCATGGGGTTCGCCAATGCGATGGCGCACCTACTATTGTACGCTGAATCGGCGGGTTTGGCCGGGATTTGGCCGCCCGCGCGGCGGCAGCACTCGCAGAAAATGACAAAGTGGTCAGGCCAATGGGCGGTCTGACCGCCCATTGGAAGGCAGCGGCGGGGGACTACGCCCCCGGCGCGCTGGCCGCTTAGCCGGTAACGGCGGCGTCGGTGATGGCGAGGCCGCGATTGATGATCTCGAAGGCTTCGCGCAGTTCGGCTTCGGTGATGGAGAGCGGCGGGTTGGTGAAGAAGGTGTGCCAGTGGACGTAGGTGTACAGGCCGTTGTCTTTGAAGAAGGCCGCCAACTGCTGCATCTCCGGGCTGTTGCCGTTGAAGGGCGTCATGGGCTCTTTGGTGGCGCGGTTGCGCACCAACTCGACGATGCCAAACAGGCCGATGGAACGCACCTCGCCCACGGAGGGATGCTCGGCGGCCAGGTCGTCGAGCAGGCTGGCCATGACCTTACCAACGCGCTGGGCGTTGCCGATCAGGTCGTCTTCTTGGATGACGCGCAGGTTGGCGATGGCGGCGGCCAGCGACATGGGGTGGGCGTTGTAGGTCAGACCGCCGTAATAGACATGGTCCTCCCAGTAGGCGGCGATCTTGTCGCTGATGGCGACGGCGCCGAGCGGCATGTAGGCCGAGGTGAGCCCCTTGGCCAGCGTCACCAGGTCGGGCACCACGTCCCAGTGGTCCACGGCGAACCAGGCGCCGGTGCGGCCGAGGCCGCACATGACCTCATCGCAGATGAGCAGGATGCCGTATTTGTCGCAGAGGGCGCGCAGGCCTTGCAGGTAGCCGTTGGGCGGCACAATCAGGCCGTTGGTGCCGGTGACAGTCTCGATGAAGATGGCCGCGATGGTGTGTGGCCCCTCGTACATGATGACCTCTTCGATCTGGTCGAGGCACTTACGGGCGAAGACTTCGTCGCTGTCGCCGGGCTGGTAGAGCGGGCTGCGGTACTTGTAGGGGTCGGGTACGCGCACGACGCCGGGCATACCGGGCTCGTTGGCCCAGCGGCGCGGGTCGCCGGTGAGCGAGATGGAGCCCATGGTGGCGCCGTGGTAGGAGCGGTAGCGGGTGATGATCTTCTGGCGG
>JAYUUW010000971.1:0-3072 GCA_043754665.1 Anaerolineales bacterium
GCGCAGCATCCCCCGACTCCCCTTTATACCCTTCCCACCCTTTATGCCCTTCTGACCCCTCCGACCCCCTTCCCTCCTCCCAACATTATGTCTACTTGACGCCTCCCGCTGGCCTGTTATCATGCCTACCTCCCTCCCGGCTGGCCGGCCGGTGGGTATGGAGTATTGGTTGGCTACTGACACCCCTTCGCCCACTGACCCTTTGGCCGCGCCCAAAGCACGGCTGCCGCTCGCGAAACCCGATCTCTGGCTGCGCCTGGCCTCCCACGGCCTGGCCATTGGCCTGGTCGTGGCCGCCGTCTGGCTGGCGCGGGTCGATCTGGGCAACGCCGTCCTGGCCCTGCCGCCCGAACTGGCCCACACCGCCACCCCCGCCGCGTCGGCCGTCGCCGTGGCCGGCGCGCTGCCCACGCCCACCGTCGAGCCGCTCATCCTCGAAATTCCGCCCGAAGCGCCCACCGCCGACGGCGCCGACATCATCCGCCTGGCCGACGTTCACACCATCATCCCCACCCGCCCGCGCTACGACGTGCAGAAGTACACCGTCGTCGCCAACGACACGTTGTTCATCATCGCCGCCAACTTCAATTTGGAGCCCGAGACCATTCTGTGGGGCAATCCGGCCCTGGCCGATGACCCCAATACGCTCTCCGTCGGCCAGGAATTGAACATCCTGCCCATCAACGGCGCGCTGCGCGTGGTGCTGCCCGGCGACACCGTCGAGAAGATCGCCACCGCCTTCCACGGCACCGTCGAAGAGATCGTCAATTTCCCCGGCAACAACCTCGACCCCTCCGAGCCGGTGCTCGAGGCCGGGCAGAACATCATCATCCCCGGCGGCTGGCGCGACAGCATCGTCTGGCAGTTGCCGGTCATCTCCCGGTCCACCGTCGGAGCCAGCAGCAGCAGCGGCGAGCCGGGCGCGTGTAACGGCCCGTTCTCCGGCCCCAGCGGCACCTTTAGCTTTGCCTGGCCGGCTGGCAACCACTTCCTCTCCGGCACCGACTATCTGCCGATCGGCCACCCTGGCATCGACATCGCCGCCGGCCTGGGCGCGTCCATCTACGCCTCCGACACCGGCGTCGTCGTCTTCGCCGGCTGGAGCTATCGCGGCTACGGCAACCTGGTCATCATCGACCACGGCAACGGCTGGCAGACCGCCTACGCCCACCTCAGCGTCATCAACGTCTCCTGCGGCGGCGCTATCTACCAGGGCCAGGTCTTGGGGCAGTCAGGCAGCACCGGCAACTCTACCGGCGCGCACCTGCACTTCGAAATGCGCAGCGACTCGTTTGGCCGCGTGAACCCCTGGCTCTACCTGCCCTAAGCCCCCATGACCGCCGAGCCTTTTCCTACCAACCAGCCCAAGGACCCAGCCCCCCCGCCGGCCGTCAGCGGCCCGGCGCGCATTTGGGCCGATTTGGTCCGCGCCGGGTGGGGCGAGGCCGTGCTGCGCTACGCCACCCACGGCCTGCTGCTGCTGGGCCTGGTGGTCCTGGTGCTGGCCCGCCAGTTCAACCTGGGCTTTATCAATCAACTGGTCGACAAGGCCAGCCTGCAAACCGATGGCGCGGCGGTCGCCGGCATTGCCGCCGCCTCGCCCACGCCCAACCCGCTCGACGCGGCCGAGGTCATCGGCGCGCTGCCGGCCGGCACCCCCGCGCCGGAGCCGACCACCAATGGCGTCATCGAGCGGCTGGCCGACCCCTTCACCCTCATCCCCACCCGCGGGCGCAGCGCCGTCGTCACCTACACCGTCAAGTCGGGCGACACCCTGTTCGGCATCGCCGACAGTTTCGGCCTCAAGCCGGAGACCGTGCTGTGGGGCAACTACTTCGTCCTCAAAGACGACCCGCACTTGCTCTTCCCCGACCAGGTCCTCAACATCCTGCCGGTCGACGGCACCTATCATCAAGTCATCGCCGGCGACACGCTCGACAAATTAGCCGCTTTTTACCAGGTTGAGCCCGAGGCCATCGTCGACTGGCCCACCAACAGCCTCGACCCCAACAACCCGGTGCTCTCGCCCGGCGCCCGCCTCATTGTCCCCGGCGGTCAGCGCGAGCTAACCGTGTGGATGGTGCCGACCATCTCCCGCACCGACACGCCTGCGACCGCCGGCACCAACTTCGGCCAGTGCCCCGGCGGTTACTCCGGCGCGGTGGGCACCGGCTTCTTCGTCTGGCCGGCCGACAGCCACATCCTCTCCGGCTACGACTTCACCGCCATCCATCACGGCCTCGACATCAAGGCCAAGCTCGGCAACCCGCTCTATGCCGCCGACAGCGGCGTCATCGTCTACGCCGGCCCCAACGCCTTTGGCTACGGCAACCTGATCGTCATCGACCACGGCAACGGCTGGCAGACCGTCTACGGCCACCTCAGCCAGTGGAACGTGCTCTGCGGCCAGAGCGTGTTCCAGGGCAACCTCATCGGCCTGGCGGGCAGCACCGGCAACTCCTCCGGCCCGCACCTGCACTTTGAAGTCCGCTACAACGGCGCCTACGTCAACCCCTGGACCGTGCTGCCCTAGCGCGAACGCCGCCCGCGCCCCTTCCCCTCGGCTCCACCGCCGCCCGCCGTCACCCACTCGCCGGATTTGTCACACCTGCCCAAACGTCCTTTGGTTGGGTTCCGAAGCGCGCCTGGCGCTGCCCCATCCCCCTCGGCTCCATAAGCCGCCCGCCGTCACTCAGCCATCGGATTTGTCACACCTGCCCAAACGTCCTTTGTTTGGGTGACGAAGCCGGCCTCAGGTCGCTGGCCCTGCCGCTGCTTTGGGGCCGGTGAGGAATCTCGGCCGCTGCTTATCGGCCGTGCGACCGACCGCGCCGCACTCAGCCGCGCCCTAGCGCGTAACCAACTCCCCGGCGCGATTTCTGAGCGACTCTTGCCTCCCCATTGTCATTGCCCTGGGGCCATAGTGCGTTGCCCAATCCGGCTTGCCTTATTGAGTTTCCACTCAAGAACTGGACAGTCGTTGGCGCGAGACGGCTTGGGTTAGTCGCAGCCGTTGTCATAGAGCCGACGAAAAAAACGCAGCACAAGGGCCGGCCCCGCCGGCCCGAAGTG
>JAYUUW010000972.1:0-8636 GCA_043754665.1 Anaerolineales bacterium
ATCCCAGGGAAGAGTGGCGCGGTCGGGTTGGCCGACTCTTGACCTGTATCAAATTTGTGACGCTGCCATGTCAGGCTTTGCCCTTTTCATGACCGTGTAGATCGGCGCGCTGGCGCTGACAGAAGCCGCCGTGGGCGCCGGTCTTGTGATGCCTGTTTAGCGTAATAGCCAGCAGGCGCTGCTTCCGTACCCGTACTGGCTGTCCCTTGCTTCGACTGACTTTTTCGGCCATTACTGGCCTAACAATTGCTAGTCACGACTATGTACTGCGATTTCGGCTGATGACGGTGCTGGACCCGGACATAGCGCCCACAGCGGCGGAAGTGCTGTTCGGCGCGCCACTCCAGCGCGCCCACCAGCGCTAGACAGAGCACCTACTGCGCGGCTGGACCAGAATGCGCACCCAGGCGCAGCCGCCCTTTTTGTTCGACAAAGGCCGTGCGCCCCAATTCTTGCCCGACCGCGTCTGGCTTCTACTACGCTCAATTGGGCTGGCACCTTGCCTACTTGGGCCACTTACCCACTCTATGGATGGAGTTACTCCCAAGACTGGACGTTGTACCCATGGAATGTGAATAGCACTGGCGCCAATGAAAAGAAGGGGTTCTTAGATTGGCTGGCGGGCATGCAGGCGGATGCAGTCGCCCGGTCGGTCGGGAGGATGAAAGGTATAATCCCGTGCACGGGCAGCGTCATTCAACTAACTCACTGGTTGGCCATTGACCCTCACGAGCTGCAAGCATCGCCCTGGACGAATCGACCGCCTGGTGCCGCTTGTCCGGCGGCCGGTGGGTTGGCTGGCGTTGGTTCTGTCACTGGGCGGCTGCGCCGGCCCGCAGTCAACCCTTGACCCGCACGGCCCCGCGGCCCTGGAGATCACCCGCCTGTGGTGGGTGACGCTGGGGCTGGGAACGGCTGTCTTTATACTGGTCATGGGCTTCCTGTTGGGCGCCCTCTTCCGGCGCCGGCCCGGCCCGGCAGAAACGACCCCTGCGCCCAGCCGCGTGCCCGCCACCAGCTTCCAAGCCACTATCGTCACGGGCGGCATCATCATGCCGGTGGCCATCCTCACCGGGCTGCTCATCCTCTCGCTGTTGTCCATGCGCGCGATTGCCAACCTGGCTAACGCCGGCACAGCCAACCCCACTGTCATCGAAATCATCGGCCACCAATGGTGGTGGGAGGTGCGCTACCCGGCTGGCCAGGCCACCACCGCCAACGAGATTCACCTCCCGGTCGGGGAGCCAGTCACGCTACGCCTCAGCTCGGCGGACGTCATCCACAGCTTTTGGGTGCCGGAGCTGCACGGCAAGCTCGACCTGGTGCCCAATCAGACCAACACCTTGGTGCTCCAGGCTGATCAGCCCGGTGAGTACCGCGGCCAGTGCGCCGAGTTCTGCGGGTTGCAGCATGCCAACATGGCGCTAACCGTTGTGGCCCAGACGCCCGACGAATTTGCTGCCTGGCTGGCCGCGCAGGCGCAGTCCGCCGCCGCGCCGGCCAGCGACCTGGCCAGCGCCGGCCAACAGATCTTCCTCCAGTCAGACTGCGCGGACTGCCACACGATCCGCGGAACAGGCGCGGAGGGTCGGAGGGGGCCTGACCTGACCCACCTGGCCAGCCGCGCGACCCTGGCTGCCGCCACCCGGCCCAACACACCCGAGCACCTTGCCCAGTGGGTCAGCGACCCGCAGGAGATCAAGCCAGGCAGCCTGATGCCCCAGCCAGAGTTGAGCGCCGGTGACCTGGAGGCGCTGGTGGCCTACCTGGAGGGATTGAAATAATGACCGACGAACATGTGCCGCCGTCGGCTGCGGCGGCGCCGGCGGGCACAGCCGCAGCGTTGGAGCGCGTGTGGGCCGACCCACGCGGTTGGCTCGGCAGGCTGGCCGCCGTGCAGAACGACACCATCGGCAAGCGCATGCTGGCCACGGCGTTCTTTTTCTTCGCGCTGGGCGGCTTCGACTCGTTGATGATCCGTCTGCAACTCGCCCGGCCCGAGAACGACTTCCTCAGCCCGGAAGCGTACAACCAGTTCTTCTCCATGCATGGCTCGGTCACCATGTACCTGGTGATTCTGCCGATGATCGAGGGCTTCGCGATCCTGATCCTGCCCTTCTTGCTCGGCAGCCGCGAGATGCCCTTTCCAAGGCTGGGCGTCTTCTCTTACTTTACCTTTCTGTTCGGCGGGCTGTTATTCTACAGCAGCACCCTGCTAGAGGCGGTGCCCGACACGGGTTGGACGGCCTTCGTGCCGCTGAGCGGCCCCACCTATTCGCCCGGGTTGGCCATGGACTACTGGCTGCTCGGGCTAAGCGTGGCCGAGATCGGGGCGATCGCGGCCGGGGTCGAGATCATCATTGCGATTCTTAAGATGCGCGCGCCCGGAATGACCATCGCCCGCCTGCCGCTGTTTGCCTGGGCCATGCTGGTGACGGCCTTCATGATCCTGTTTGCCTTCACGCCGCTCATCGTCGGCAGCTTGCTTTTGGAGCTCGACCGCCAGATCGGCACGCGCATCTTCGACCCGACCGCGGGCGGCAGCGCACTGTTGTGGCAGCACCTGTTTTGGATCTTCGGCCACCCGGAGGTCTACATCCAGTTTTTGCCGGCCACCGGCATCGTCTCGATGATCATCCCGGTCTTCGCTCGGCGGCCGATCACCGGCTACACCTTCATTGCCACGGCCATCGTCGCCACCGGCTTTATCAGCTTCGGGCTATGGGCCCACCACATGTTCACCGCCGGGTTGCCGCAGGTGGCGCTGGGCTTCTTTGCCGTCGCCAGCCTGATGATCGCCATCCCCAGCGGGGTGCAGATCTTCGCTTGGATAACCACTATCTGGGCCGGCCGGCCGGTGTGGAAAACCCCCTTCCTGTTCGCGGTCGGTTTCCTGGTGCTGCTCGTCATCGGCGGCATCACCGGGGTGATGACGGCCATGGTGCCGCTGGATTGGCAGGTCCACGACTCGTACTTCGTGGTCGCCCACCTGCACTACGTGCTGATCGGCGGCGTGGTGTTCCCCATCTTCGCTGGGTTCTATTACTGGCTGCCTAAGTTCACCGGCAAGCTGCTCAATGAACGGCTGGGGAAATGGAACTTCTGGCTGATGTTCATCGGCATCAACGTGGCTTTCTTCCCCATGCACATCTTGGGCCTGTTGGGCATGCCGCGCCGGGTCTACACTTATCCAGCCGGGTTGGGCTGGGAACCATACAATCTGGTCGCAACCAGCGGCGCATTTATCTTGATCCTGGGCGTGCTGCTCTTCGGCGTCAACGTGATCTATAGCTGGCGCCGGGGCCAGCCGACGGGCGCCAACCCGTGGGGCGGCGACACGCTTGAGTGGGCCACACCATCGCCGCCGCCTAACTATGGCTTTGCCGTGCCGCCGGTGATCCACAGCCGCCATCCGCTGTGGGAGCAAAAGGACCTACACCAGGGCGACCCGAAGCTGGTGAAGTTCGTACACGCCCTGGCCCGTTGGCCGCTGACCTGGCGGGCGGCGTTGATCACCGGCACGCTCGACGGGCAGCCCGCAGAGGTCTTCCGCGTCGCAGGCCCATCGTACTGGCCGTTCGTGGCCGCCTGCGGCGTGATCTTGATGTTTATCGGCGAGCTGTTCAGCGTTCACCTCGCCACCGCTGCCGGCGCGCTGGTCACCCTGGTGGGGGTAGTGGCCTGGCACTGGCCCGAGAAAGTGAAGCATTCCGAGGCCGAAGAAGCCGAGTTCGAGCGAACCCACGGTGTGCCCGTCAACCCGGCCGGCAGCGTGGCGGTGGCGCGCTGGGGCATGTGGCTGACCGTGCTGATCGTGTGGATCGCGCTGGCGAGTTTCCTTTTCAGCTACTTCTACCTCCGGCTGGAAAACGCCGCCTGGCCGCCGGAAGGCACCGCCGCGCCGACTTTGAGTTTGCCAGGCCTCAGCGCTGCGTTGGCGTTGGTTAGCGCGGTAATGATGGCCTGGGCGGTGCAGAGGCCGCGCTATGCGCGCTGGGGTCCGGCCGCCGCGCTGGTTCTGGGCGCGGCGGCGCTGGCCGTGCAGGTCTATGCCTTCACACAACTGAACTTGGACTGGCAGGGTCACGCCTATGGGTCCATTGTTGTAATCACGGGCAGCTTTCTGTTCGGGCTGATGGGCAGCGCGCTGATCATGAATGCGCTGGTGCTGGTCTGGGGCTGGCGCGAGCTTTACCAGTGGCGTCCATCGGCGGCGCTGCCCAACACCGCGCTGTACTGGTATTCAACGGTCGCCGCCTGGCTCGTCACGCTGGCAGCGCTGTACCTGACGCCGCTGTTGACCTAACGTGTCCACCTCCACTCCGGCCCAGCTCCGGCGCCTGCTGTTTGGCGCACTCACCGGCCCCGTGGCCTGGAGCGTATATTTCCTAGCGGGTTATTCACTGGTGGAAGGGGCCTGCCGCCTGCCACCGCTCACCGCACCGCCAGGCGCAGCGGGGCTCAGCGCTGTATCCGTCGTCGTGCTGGTCCTCACCCTGGTCACTGTGCTGGTGACCCTGTATGCCGGCTGGCTGGCCTACGCGCACTGGCGCTGGCTAGAAGGCGCCCCGCCCGCTGATCCCCGCTTGCTCGGCAATGACCCACCGGTCACTGGCCGGGCGACTGGCACGCGTGTCAGACCAGCCGGGCTGGATCGGGATACGGAGCGGCTGATGGCCGTGGGCGGGATACTGCTGAATGGGCTGTTTGCCTTCCTGACCATCGTGACCGGGTTGCCGGCTGTGGTGTTGGCGCCGTGCGGGTGAGCGTAAGCGAATGGGCGTTGCGGGTAGCGGCGCATTGACGGCTAAGCTTGCCATCGCTGCCCTGGCGGTGCTGGGCAGTCAGGCGCCGGCCGCCATCGCCCACGGTGGGCAACCCCTCGCGCCCCACGACCTATGGCAGGCGTGGAATTGGGAGCCAAGCATCCTGCTGGCCCTGGGCCTCACCGCCTGGGTCTACGTCCGCGGGCGGCGCGCCCGCCACCCATCACGCGCAGCCCCCGTCACCCCTTCTAATCCCTTCCCCCCAGCGCGCAGTGCGTATGCGCCGTCAACCGGGGTCAGGCGGACCCAGCGCAGCCTCAGCTTTGCCGCAGGGTTGCTGACGCTGGCCGCCGCGCTGATCTCGCCGATTGATGCGCTGGGGTCGGCCTTATTTTCAGGGCACATGCTCCAGCACATGTTGCTGATCGTGGTCGCCGCGCCGCTGTTGGTGCTCAGCGCGCCCCTGGGGCCGCTGCTATTGGGGCTGCCCCGACCGCTCCAATTGCGCCTGGGGCGCGGCTGGCAGGCAGCGCGATGGCTGCGCCTGGCTGTGTCTGCTCTGACACAACCGCTCGTCGCCTGGGGCCTGCACACGCTGGTCTTCTGGGTCTGGCACGCGCCCGGGCCATACCAGGCGGCGCTGCGCAGCGAATTGGTTCACGGGTGGGAGCACCTCAGCCTGCTGGGCACCGCGCTGCTGTTCTGGTGGGCCGTGGCGCCCGCCCGCGGAACGCGCGCCTCGGTGCAGGGGTTAGCAGTCCTGCTTCTGTTTACTATGGCCCTCCAGAGCGGCCTCTTGGGAGCGCTGATCACGTTTGCGCCCACGCCCTGGTACGCTGCCTATCACGCCACGACTGCGGCCTGGGGTCTGACCGCGCTCGAAGACCAACAACTGGCTGGGGCCAGCATGTGGACGATCTCTGGCGCGGCCTATCTTCTGGCGGCCCTACGGATATTCGCGGCGTGGCTCCAGCAGATAGAGCGTGCCGGCCTGCCGGACTCGGCAACCTAACCGCCTGACCCTTGAGGGTCAACCCCAGCCAGGTAGACTTCCAGGTCAATGTCGAAGACGCGCAGCGGCTGTCCATGGCCAGCGCGCTGCCCCACTTCGAGTTCAACGTCTCGCATTTCACCCCCAACGATTTGTTTGCGGTCCACCGGGGACTGGGCACCGGCTCGTGCGGGCCTGATACCTTGACGGCCTACCGATCCGCGCGCAGACCTACCGGTTCATCTACGGGCTGTGCGTGGTGTAGCGGCGACTAGGGCCGGCCAGCTCGCTCCAAAAGACATCCAGGTGGGCCTGCTGACTGCCGGTGTTCATTCGGATTGCTGGTACGCCGCAGGCCACTGTGCCCCCACCCATGCGCGGCGGCTACAGGTCACGTGTGAGCGTGATCGGGCAGTGGTCAGAGCCTATGACGTCGTCGCACACTTCGGTACTGACGATGCGATCGCGCAGGTCGGGCGAGGCGAAGAAGTAGTCGAGCCGCCAGCCGACGTTGCGGTCGCGGGCGCGGGTGACCTGGTCCCACCAGGTGTATTTGACGGTCTCCGGGTTCTGGTGGCGGAAGGTATCAATGAAGCCAGCCGCGTAGAACTCGCCCATGACTTCGCGCTCGATGGGCATGGAGCCGGATTTCTTGAGGTTTTCTTTGGGCCGGGCGATGTCGATCTCGGCGTAGGCGGTGTTGACATCGCCGGTGACGATGACGGAACGGCCGGCGGCCATGTATTTTTGGGCCACGCTCAAGAAGTGGCAGTAGAAGGCGAGCTTGTGCTCCACCCACTCTGGCCCGCGCCCGCCATTCGGAAAATACACATTAAACAATTGCTAGTTGTCAGGGCTCACGACATCGCGAACATGAATAGCTCGGCAAAGGCTCACGACATCGAGAACACGAAAAAACGGGCTCTGGCATCCGGCCGGTTACGGGGCCATGCTGTCTCCCCCAAGGAGACGGCATGGACGACAAAGACGAACTCCGGCGCCGACGACAGGCCATCCGTTTATGGTTGAAAGGTGTTGCTCCCAGTCAGATCCTGCAACGCGTTCAACGCGGGCGCACCTGGTTCAACAAATGGCGCGCCCGCTTCGAACGTCTGGGGCCTCGCGGTCTCGGCAGCCAGTCCCGCCAGCCGCGCCACCGGCCAGCCGCGCATTCGCCTCAGATGGTGCGCTGGATCGTGCGCACCCGAAAATGGTTAGAGCGCGAACGCGTGGGTTTGATCGGGCCACGCGCGATCCGGCGCGAACTGCGCGCGTTGCGTTTAGGCCGGCGCCTGCCGTCCTTGGCCACGATCAAGCGCGTGCTCAAAGCCGAGGGGCTGACCACCTCTCCGCCAGCGGAGACCCACGCCTATCGCCCCTTGCCGCTGACACAGCTGTCGGGTTGCCTGCAGGCGATGGATTGGACCTGCCGCTACACCGCACCTGCGGGCGGTACAGGTGTCTGGAAGGCGGTGCCAAAGTCTATGCCTTCCACACCCTCAATCTCCACACCCGCGCTTGTGCCCAAACCATCGCGGCCGACAAGACAACGGCCACCGTCAGCCAACACGCCCTGCAGACCTGGAAAAGCCTGGGAATTCCGACGTTTCTGCAACTCGACAACGATGCCGCGTTCAACGGTGGTTACAAGGTCCCACGTGTCTTTGGCCAATTTGTGCGCCTGGCGCTCTACGTCGGCATCGAACTGATCCGCCTTCGGCGTGCCGGTCGCCGAACCAGAATGCAACGGCGATATCGAACAATTCAACCAACTCTGGGCTCGGGCTTTCTTCGAGCGCCGGCACTTCCTGACGGTCGCGGCTTGTCGGCGCGCCAGCCCTACCTTCGTCCAGTGGTACCACACCCGCTACGCGCCGCCCAAGCTGGGCGATCGCACGCCCCTGGCCGCTCACCGGGCCGAAGGCCCGCACCGCCGCTTGACCGACCGTCAGATCGCCCAGTTGCCCGAACAGCTGCCGATCACGGCTGGTCGAGTCCATTTCGTCCGGCCGGTTGCGCCCGATGGCACCATCGCGCTGCTCAACGAGACCTGGCCCGTCGGCCAGCGCTGGGCCGGCAAATATGTCTGGGCGACGATCACCACACATTCTCGCCGCTTGGACATCTGGTATCAGCGCTCCATTCAGCATGACTGGCGCCTGCTCAAATCCGTCGACTATGACCTACCCAACCCTGTGGCGCACCGGCCCAGCGCATTCCGCCCGTAACCGCCGGTTGGCTTGTTCGCGATGTCGTGAGCCCTCACCGACTTATTCTGGTCGTTAAGTATTGTTCGCGATGTCATGAGCCCTGACAAGTAGGGCTTTCAGATACCTTCGGCGGTCCCCGGAAATCAATATGCCACGCCAATAAGAGTGGCGTATTGCCTCATTTCTAAGGTATTTCGAGCCAATCGCGAAGGACACGTTTGAACTTTCTGCTATGGGCTTATGAGTCCCTTTCTCACCGTGGCAGTGTGTCGAGCAAAACAGGCACTGCTGATAGCAACATGAAATTTTCAGGATTTGAGCACCGCTCCTCGAGTTTACAAAAAAAGCCGCCGATTCGTGGGAATCGACGGCTTCTTGAGTAGCGGGGGATGGATTCGAACCATCGGCCTCCGGGTTATGGGCCCGGCGAACTGATGACCACAATATTCATTCCACAGGCCGTAGCCACGGGCGCTACATCGGCAAATTCAGGCTGTTGTCCCTGCGTGCCCGCGTCTTCCTTGTATGAAATCCCTCAATCGGTCAAGAGTAGTTATGTTCGCTTCTCGACTTAGGCGGCTCGTCAGAATAAGTTGACGAATTTTTCTAGCGGTGATTTAACTGCCCCATGCAGGATCTCACCGCGATCAAACGAATGGAAATGGTTTA
>JAYUUW010000973.1:0-2375 GCA_043754665.1 Anaerolineales bacterium
TCGTAGGCCGTGGCGTAGACCATGCGCACATAGCCCGTGCCGCTGGCCCCGAAGGCCGAGCCGGGCACCACGGCCACTTCTTCCTCGCTCAACAGCGCCTCGGCAAACTCCTCGTCGGCCATGCCGGTGCGCGCCACCGAGGGGAAGGCGTAAAACGCGCCCTTCGGCTCAAAGCACTCCAGACCGAGCGTGTTCAGCCCGCCCACCAGCAGGCGGCGGCGGCGGTCGTATTCGGCCACCATGTCCTGCACGAACGGCTCGCCGCTTTGCAGCGCCTCCAGCCCGGCCATTTGGGCCGTAGTCGGGGCCGACATGATGGTGTATTGGTGCACCTTGCGCATGGCGCCCAGCAGTTCGGTGGGGGCGGCGGCATAGCCCAGCCGCCAGCCGGTCATGGCGTAGCCCTTGGAAAAGCCGCCCAGCGTGATGGTGCGCTCGCGCATGCCGGGCAGGGCCGCAAAGCACACATGCGCGCTGCCGTAGACCAGGCGGTCGTAGATTTCGTCCGAAATCACCACCAAATCGTGCGCTTCGGCCACCTGGCCGATGGCGATGAGGTTCGCGCGGCTCATCACCGCGCCGGTGGGGTTGTTGGGATAGCCGATCAGCAGCGCCTTGGTCCGTGGTGTAATTGCACTCTCAATCGCCTCGGCCGTCACCTGAAAGGCGTCCTCCACTTTAGTGGCAATCGTCACTGGCACGCCGCCGGCAAAGACCACCTCCGGCGTGTAGGCCACGAAACACGGCTCCGGCACAATCACCTCGTCGCCGGGGTCGAGGAGGGCGGTCATGGCCAGATAGAGCGCTTCGGAGACGCCGACCGTGATCAGCAGTTCATTTTCAGCGTCGTAGTGGACCTGATACATGCGCTGAAGGTGGGCCGAGAGCGCCTGGCGCAGTTCGTAAACGCCGGAGTTGGAGGTGTAGGCCGTCTCGCCGCGCAGGAGCGAGTCGACGCCGGCCTGGAGGATGGGCCGGGGGGTGACAAAATCCGGCTCGCCGATGCCGAGCGAGATGACGTTCTTCATGGTGGCCGCGATGTCGAAAAAGCGGCGGATGCCCGAGGGCGGCACGGCCTGCACCCGCTGCGAGACGTAGTTGCGCATGACCCTATCCTTCTAGCGAGTACGGTTTATTCGAACCCGACCTCCGACGCCTCACCGACGTTGAAGGCGCGGAAGCGGCCCATGACTTTGGCGCTGCGGCCAATGAGCGAGCCGGCCAGCAGCGTGTTCTGCACCACCGACTCTTCGTCCACAATCGAGTCGCGGATGATGGAATTCTCAACGTGGCAGCCGGCCGCCACGGTGGCGTGCGGGCCGATGATGGAGTTGGTGATCCGGGCCGTGGGGTGAATGTTCACCGGCGGCACGATGACGTAGCCATCGCCTTGCACCACGCCGCTGTGGCCCGCGCTGTTGTCATGCCCGTTTTCGAGCAGGTAGCGGTTGGTCTCCAGCACGGTTTCGGTCTTGCCGCAGTCCTGCCAGACTTCCACCGGCTGCACGCGCATGGTCAGGCCGCGCTGGAGCATCAGGTTGACGGCATCGGCCAGGAAGTACTCGTTCTGCGTCTGAATCTTGCGCTCGATCTGCTCGCGGATGGCGTCCATGAGCTTTTCGGACTGCTTGAAGTAATAGAAGCCCACCACGGCCAGGTTGTTGGCCATGTCGGTCGGCTTCTCGATCAGGCGCGTCACCAGGCCGTTCTCGCCCAACTCGGCCACGCCGAAGCGGCGCGGGTCTTCCACCGCCTTCACCCAGGTCACGGCGTCGACCGTCTCGTGCTTGAGCTGGCTCAGGTCGGCCTCGATGATGGTATCGACAAACACCATCAGCATGGGGCCGCGCAGGCGCTCGCGCGCCAGGTAGAGGGCGGTGCTCTGGCCGTTGAGCTCTTCCTGCTTGTAGTAGCGCGCCTTCAGGTGCGGGTATTCCTTGGCGACATATTCTTCAATCTGCTCGCCCAGGTGGCCGACGATGAAGATGATCTCATCCACATCGTCGAGCTTGGCAAACATATCGAGCACGTGGCCCAGCACCGGCTTGCCGGCCACGTTGATGAGCGGCTTGGGCTTGGTGAAGGTGTGCGGGCGCAGGCGCTTGCCGAACCCAGCCAGAGGAATGACGATTTGCATGAGTGGCTTCCTTAAAGGGGCCCGACCACGGGCCGCCGGCGATGCCAGGGCGTGGCCTGTTCATAGACATGCCCGGCGCGCAGCACGCGGTCTTCGCCCAGCGCCGGCCCCAGCAGTTGCAGGCCGATGGGCAGGCCGTGCTGGTCGAACCCGCACGGCACCGACAGCCCGCAGATGCCGGCCAGGCTGGGCGGCAGGGTAAAGACGTCTTCGAGATACATGGCCAGCGGGTCGTCGG
>JAYUUW010000974.1:0-3167 GCA_043754665.1 Anaerolineales bacterium
TCGCTTGGCTGGCCATCTGCGGGACCATCAACGCCGGCGGGGCCATCGGCGATCTGTGGATGACGGCCATCGTGCTGCGCTACCCCGCCACCGCGTACGTCATGGATGAGCGCGACGGCATCCGGGTGTTCTTGCCCGCCCCCTGACAGCGGCCCGGCCATTGCGTACTCTTGACACCGCCGCGTCCGTAGTGGTATACCGTCCTGCATGACAATCACGCCCGCCCCACCACCCGAACCGCAGCGCAGACTCTGGGCCAACGGCGCGGCCTATGAGCGCTACGTGGGCCGCTGGAGCCGGCTGGTGGCGCGGCAGTTTTTGGCCTGGCTCGGCGCCGCGCCCGACGGCCGCTGGCTCGATGTGGGCTGCGGCACCGGCGCGCTCTCCCAGACCATCTTGCAGCAGGCCGCGCCGCGCACGGTGCACGGTGTGGACCGCTCGGAGGCGTTTTTAGCGCTGGCGCAGCAGCAAGTGCCGGATGCGCGGGCGCGCTTCGAAACCGGCGACGCCCAAGCGCTGCCGGCCGAAACGGCGGCTTACGATGCGGTGGTGTCGGGCCTGATGCTGAACTTCGTGCCCCAGCCGGCCCAGGCCGCGGCGGAGATGGCGCGGGCGGCACGGCCGGGGGGCGTGGTAGCGGCGTATGTCTGGGACTACGGCGGGACGATGCAGTTCATGCAGCACTTCTGGGCCGCCGCCGCCGCGCTCGACCCCGCCGCCGCCGCGCTGGACGAGGGGCAGCGCTTCTCCCTCTGCCAGCCCGAAGCGCTGGCGGCGGTGTGGCAGGGTGCCGGCCTCCAGGCCGTTGCGACCACCGCGCTCGACATCGACACTCATTTTGCAGATTTCGACGACTACTGGACGCCCTTCTTGGGCGGGCAAGGGCCGGCCCCGGCCTACACCATGGGCCTAACGGATGACCGCCGGGCGGCCCTGCGCGAACGCCTGCGGGCCACGCTGCCCTTTGCGGCCGATGGCTCGGTGCCGCTGGTGGCGCGGGCCTGGGCCGTGCGCGGGGTGCGCTAGGCGGCCGCCCCTCCGCCCCAAGGCCAATGCCTTGACACAACCACCCGGCACTTGTAATATGCGCCCACAATATCGGCTGAGGGCTAGTCGAGTGGAGGTACCGTGGGTACACGGACTGAGAATCAGACCAATACCAAGCTTGAAGACGAAGTGCGCGCCGCCGAGGCCGCCCGCGTCAAGGCCGAAGACCGGCGGCAGGTGGCCGAAGACCAGCGCGAACACGCCGACTATGTTCGCGAGTTAGGGGAAGGCGCGCGACAAATGAACGAGGCCGAGCGGCAAGCGGCCAGAGCGCAGGAGCAGGCGGCCGAACAGAGCCTGCAGGTGGCGGAAGAGGTGCGCGCGGCGGCCGAAGAATTACGCCAAGCGGCCGAACAAAACCGGCTGGCGGCGGAAGAATTGCGCCAGGCCACCGAACTCCAGGCCAAAGCCGCCGAAGACCTGCGCGAGGCCGCCGACAAGGCGGACTAACGGCGGCACCGCCCTGTTACTGCCGGGCATCTAGGCTGATTTGAAAGGCCGCTTGAGCTATCAGGCGGCCTTTTGCTTGGGCCTGGCGCTGCGCCTGCCGTAGTGCCTATAACAAAATTAAGTCCGCCGTCCTGTGGCAGTGTGGCGGGGAGGCCGGGCCGCCACGTGGGCTAGCCAGGAGGCGCGTATGCCGTTACCAGTGATTTTCCTTGACGACGGCGGGGTGCTGAACGACAACCAGGTGCGCGGCGCGCAGTGGCGGCGGCTGGTGGGCGAGTACTTTCCGCCGCGCCTGGGCGGCGCGCCCGAGGCCTGGGCCGAGGCCAACGGGGTCGTCATCCACCGTATCTTGGAGCGCGACGCGTGGCAGGCGCGCTTGCAGGCCACCCCCGACTACGCCACGTTTGACCGTCAGTACCAACTCGATTGGCTGCACTGGATGTGCGCCCATATCGGCCTCACGCCCCCGCCGGATGACGAGTGCGTGGCGCTGGCACACGCGGCCAGCGCGGCGATCATCCGGCAGGTACGGTCGGCCTGCCCCGGCGCGGTCGAGGCGATCCGCACGCTGCATGGGCGCGGGTACACTCTGCACACCGCCTCCGGCGGGTCGGCGCGCGAACTGGCCGGCTATCTGGAGGGTATGGGCGTGCGTAAATGTTTTGACCGGCTGTACGGGCCAGACCTCATCAACACGCACAAGGTCGGGCCGGCCTTCTACACGCGCCTGCTGGCCGACGCCGGTGTGGCCCCTGAGGCGGCCGTGGTGGTCGACGACAATGCCGAGGTGCTGGGCTGGGCGGCGCAGGCCGGGGCGCGCACCGTACTGGTCCGCGCAGCGCCAGTAGCAGGCGCGGAAACTCTGCGGCGGATTAACCGCCTGGCCGACCTGCCGGCCCTGCTGTCCCTGCTGGCGGGCGACTAGAGCAGATTCCAGGTGACCGTACGGCGCTCGCATTGGTAGCGCGTCTCGGCCGTTCTCGCCCCGACAAGAACGTTCGGGACAGGCGAACGGCCCTACGAAAACCGTTCTAGTGTGGCGCATGGCGAATCACACCGGATGCCTTACATGCGTCTGGCAACCGCTCTAGCGGCGCTCTGTTTGGTGGTTGCGGTTCGGCCGATACTCCGATACTATTGCCGCCAGTACGTTCATTGGTAGCCTCACCATCGGCGGCGAGCCCACCCAGGAAGCCGCCGCCCATACCGGCCTACATGCGCCGGGTGGCCGTGACCGCGGGTGTCACGGTGTGCTCAGGAGATATCATGCCCACTTCGCGCGCCGCCCAGACCACCCTGAAAGCCAAAGCGGCTAAACCCGCCGCCAAACAAGCCACCCCCGCGCCCGACCGCAGTGCGTCGCACGCGGTGCCGGGCTCGCCCGCGCAACTAATGCAGCTGCAGCGCCAGTACGGCAACCGGGCCGCCCAGCAGATGCTTCAGCGCCAGCCGGCCGGTGAGCCTGTCATCCAGCGCGCGGTGGGCATCAACGATCAAGCCAGCTACTCGCAGCCGAATGAGGCGCTGGGCGTGAGCAGCGATCCTACGCGGGCCGACCAGCTGCCCGAGGCCGAACTGCGCGAGCAAGTGACGCAGCTCATCAATCATGCGGTCCTGGCGAGCGACGACTTCAAGGTGGTGATCAACGATACAGTGGCGGCGGTCAATGC
>JAYUUW010000975.1:0-4658 GCA_043754665.1 Anaerolineales bacterium
CGTGGTCGCTATCACGCTGCTGCTGCTGATGGGCGCGGCCGGCAAGTCGGCCCAAATTCCGCTGTATATCTGGCTGCCGGATGCCATGGCCGGCCCCACCCCCGTGTCGGCCCTGATCCACGCCGCCACCATGGTCACGGCCGGCATCTACATGATCACCCGGTCGAATGCGCTGTACGCGCTGGCCCCGTTCTCCATGTCGGTGGTCGCCCTGGTCGGCGCGGCCACGGCCATTTTTGCCGCCACCATGGCCATCGGCCAGTTCGACATCAAGAAGGTGCTGGCCTACTCCACCATCTCGCAGCTCGGCTTCATGATCGCCGCCGTGGGGCTGGGCGGCTATGTGGCCGGCATGTTCCACCTGATTACCCACGCCTTCTTCAAGGCGCTGCTGTTCCTCTCGGCCGGATCGGTAATTCACGCGGTCGAGCACGGCCACCATCACAGTACGGCCGCCCACGCGCACGGCGGCGGTGGGCATGACGAGCATGACGCGCACGCCCCGGCCGCCGCGCATGCCGTTCACGACGACGCGCACAGCTTTGACCCGCAGGACATGCGCAACATGGGCGGCCTGTGGCAGACGCTGCCCATCACCAAATGGGTGTACCTGATCGGCGCGCTAGCGCTGGCCGGCATTGTGCCGCTCTCCGGCTTCTGGTCGAAAGACGAAATCCTGCTCGACGCCTACACCCATCAGAACTGGCTAGTCTTGGGCCTGCTGATGGTCGCGGCCTTCTTCACCGCCTTGTACGTCGGCCGCCAGTTGATGATGGTGTTCGCTGGGAAGCCGCGCACCGACGCCGCCAAGCATTCGACCGAAAGCCCGGCGCTGATGACCGTGCCGCTGATTGTGCTGGCGGTGCTGGCGGCCTTTGGCGGCCTGCTCAACCTGCCCTCCATCGGCGGCTGGACGCCCCCCGGCGCGCATGCCCTGACCAATTGGATTGACCACACCCTGGGCGCGCTGCCCGGCGGTGAGCACGAAGCCGTTGCCGAAGGCGAAGAAGCCGTCGCGGCCGAAGGCGGGCATGAGGCCGAGGCCGGCGCGGAAGGCGCGCTGAACTTCGGCATCGCCGGCGCGTCCACGGCCATCGCCCTGCTGGGCCTGGCGGCGGGCGCGAGCCTGTATCGCGGCCGGCCGGCCACCACCACCGCGCCCGACCCGCTGGAGCGCACCGGTTGGCTGTTCAAGGCGCTGAACAACAAGTGGTGGGTCGATGAGATTTACAACGCCCTCATCATCCAGCCGTACAACTGGCTGTCACGCTTCATTGCCAATGTCATCGACTGGCGCTTCTGGCACGACTGGGTGCACGATGTCGTCATCGCCGGCACCTATAACAACCTGTCGCGCTTCTCGGCCGAGTTCCTCGACCGGGGCGTGGTCGATGGCCTGATCAGCCAGATGCCCGCCGCCATTGCGCGCGGGGTGGCCGGCGGCCTGCGCCGCTTCCAGACCGGCTATGTGCGCTACTACGCCCTGATGGTCTTTGTGGGCGTAGTGCTCGTGCTCGGCTATTTGCTGTTCGTCGCTCGTTAAGCCCGGTGCCGCTCCGGCGCGCCGCTGACCTGACCATCCGTTAGGGACATACCATGCAATATCTCTTTAGCACGCTGACCGTCGTCACCTTCGCTCCGCTCCTGGGCGTCTTGGTGCTGCTCTTCCTCCGGCCCGAGCAGAAGAACACCATCCGCTGGGTGGCGCTCATCACCTCGCTGGCGACCTTTGTCCTGTCGCTGGTGATGCTGGCCCAGTTCAATGCCCTGGAACCAGGCTCGCAGTTGGTCGTCAACGCGCCCTGGATTCGTATCGGGTCGACGTGGGAGATCGGCTTTCACCTGGCGGTGGACGGCCTGAGCGTGCTGCTCATCCTGCTCACCACCTTCCTGACGCCGCTGGCCATCGCCTCCACCTGGGAAGCGATTGAGGAGCGGGTCAAGGAATTCATGATCTTCTTCCTGCTGCTGGAAGTGGGCATGACCGGCGTGTTCGTGGCGCAGGACCTGTTCCTGTTCTACATCTTCTGGGAATTCACCCTGGTGCCCATGTACTTCCTCATCGGCATCTGGGGCGGCGCGCGCAAGATTTACGCTGCGGTCAAGTTCTTCCTGTACACCATGGCCGGCTCGATCCTGATGCTGCTGGCCATCCTGTACCTGGGCGTCACCCTGGGCACCTTCTCGGTGCCGGAGATCATCGCCCGCGCCGGCGGCCTCGACCTGAATACGCAGTTGCTGCTGTTCTGGGGCTTCGCCGCCGCCTTCGCCATCAAAGTGCCCATTTGGCCGCTGCACTCCTGGCTGCCCGATGCCCACGTGGAAGCGCCGACGGCCGGCTCGGTCATCCTGGCGGGTGTCATGCTCAAGCTGGGCACCTACGGCTTTGTGCGCTTCAACCTGGGCATGTTCCCCGATGCCGCCGTGCGCGCCGCCCCGGTGCTGGCCGTGCTGGCCGTCATCGGCATCATCTACGGCGCGGTGGTCTCTTACGCTCAAACCGACGCCAAGAAGCTGGTCGCCTATTCCTCGGTGAGCCACTTGGGCTTCGTCATCCTGGGCCTGTTCGCCCTCAACTCGCAGGGCATCCAGGGCGCGATCCTGCAAATGATCAACCACGGCATTTCCACGGGCGCGCTCTTCTTGTTGGTCGGCGTGATTTACGAGCGCCGCCACACCCGCGAGTTGGCGCAGTTCGGCGGCTTGTGGAAGGTGATGCCCATCTACGGCGCGTTCACGCTGATTGTGGTGCTCAGCTCGATGGGCCTGCCCGGCCTGAACGGCTTTGTGGGCGAGTTCGCCATCCTGCTCGGCGCGTGGGGCGCGGGCCAGCCCGGCGGGCCGCTGGGCTCGTACTGGTACGCCGCCATCGCCGCCATCGGCGTGATCTTGGCCGCCGTGTACATGCTGTGGATGTTCCAGCGCATGTTCCTGGGCGAAGTCACCAACGAGAAGAACCGCGGCCTGGCCGACCTGAACCGCCGCGAGATCGCCATCATGATCCCGCTGCTCATCTTGATCTTCTGGATCGGCCTGTACCCCAAGCCGTTCCTCGACCTGCTCGCGCCGTCGGTTGAGCAGCTCGCTTCCACCCTGCAAGCGGCGGCCGTCGCGCTGCGCTAACGCCTGGGCCTACTGGACCGCGCCATGACGCCTACTGATTTCAACGCGATTCTCCCGATCCTGGTCCTCACCGGCTACGGCTGTCTGCTGCTGCTGGTCGATCTCTTCATCCCCGACGACCGCAAACGCTACACCGCCTGGCTGACGCTGCTGGGGCTGGCGGGCGCAGCGGCGGCGCACGCGGCCTGGCCGGTCAGCGGCCAACTGGTGGCCTTCAAGGGCATGCTGGTGGCCGATGGCTTCGGGCTGTTCTTGAACATGCTCTTCCTGGGCACGGCCGCGCTCACGGTGCTGCTGGCGCTCAACTACCTGCCGCGCACCGGCATCGAGCGCGGCGAGTTCTACGTGCTGCTGCTCTTCACCGTCAGCGGCATGATGCTCATGGCCCAGGCCGCCGATCTGGTCATCGTCTTCCTGGCGCTGGAGCTGCTGTCGATCCCGCTCTACATCATGTCGGGGTTGGCGCGGCCCAAGCTGGCCTCCGAAGAGTCATCGCTTAAGTACTTCCTGCTGGGCGCGTTTGCCTCGGCCTTTTTGGTCTACGGCATCGCCCTGGTCTACGGCGCCACCGGCACCACCAACCTGCGGCTGGTGTTGGCCGAAGCCACCATGGCCAACCCGCGCGTGGGCCTGCTGCTGGCCGGGGCCGGGCTGGTGCTGGTCGGCCTGGGCTTCAAGGTCGCGGCCGTGCCCTTCCACATGTGGACGCCCGATGTGTACGACGGCGCGCCTTCGGTGGTGACCGCCTTCATGTCGGTCGGCGCGAAGGCCGGCGGGTTCGCCGCCCTGCTGCGCGTGTTTGTCACCGCCTTCCCGGCGCTGGCCCCGCAGTGGGTCATGGTGGCCGCCGCCATGAGCGCGCTGACCATGCTGCTCGGCAACTTCGCCGCCATCGTGCAGAGCAACATCAAGCGCCTGCTGGCCTACTCCAGCATCGCCCATGCCGGCTACATCCTCATGGGCCTGGTGGCCGCCAGTTCGGCCAGCCCCTCGGTGCGCGATACCGCCATCGGCGCGTCGCTGGTCTACCTGCTGGCCTACGCCGTCACGAATATCGGCGCGTGGGCCGTCGTCATCGCGGTCGAGCGGGCCGAGAGCGCGGGCCAGGGCACCGGCCTGAACCTCAGCGACTACGCCGGGCTGGGCAAGCGCCGCCCCGGCCTGGCGCTGGCCATGGCCGTGTTCATGTTCTCGCTCACCGGCGTCCCGCCCACCATCGGTTTCATCGGCAAGGCCTACATCTTCGGGGCCACGCTCCAGGCCGGGTTCACCTGGCTGGCCATCGTTGGCGTGGTCACCTCGCTGGTGTCGGCCTACTACTACCTGCGCCTGATCGTGGTCATGTACATGCAGGACGGCCAGCCGGTGACCACCTCGCGCCGCGCCCTGAACTTCACCGTGGGCCTCACCGCCGTCGCCACCGTGGTCTTTGGCCTGCTGCCCTACCCGCTGCTCACCCTCGCCACCAACGCCATTCAGAACATGGCGCGTTAACCGCGGCGCTTAGCTTACCGGTAACCCAAAAGCGGCCGGCT
>JAYUUW010000976.1:0-1685 GCA_043754665.1 Anaerolineales bacterium
TGGCTGGGCGCGCAGGCGGCGGTGCTGCTCAAGCAGCCGGCGGCGCGCACGGGGTTGGCCTACGGCCTGGCGGTCCTCACCGCCGGGGCTCTTGCCGTACCGCACCTGTCGCGCCTGAACTTGATACCGGGCGAGCCGCACCCGCGCGCGGCCTGGGTGCTGAACCCGGCCTTCAACAAGCAGCGCGAGACCGATTACCGCTTGCTGGCGCGCATGCTGGCCCCGGCGGCGGCGCACGACCGGCTGGTGGCGATCCCCGAGATTGGAGCGTTCGGCTACCTCTACGACGGGCGGCTGTTCGACACGGCCGGGCTGATCTCGCCCAAGACCGATGACTACTACCCCATCGCGGCGGAGATTCCGTTTGAGATTTACGCCGTGCCGCGCCAGTTGATCTTTGACTTGCAGCCGGATTTGTTTGTGAGCTTCGACAGCATGCTGGTGGGCGACTTGCAGGCGCGCGACGCCCAGTTCTTGCAAGCCTTCCCGCCGGTGATTGGCATGGTGAGCCACGCCGCGTTCGGCATTCAGCGGCTGATGGTCTACCGGCGGGCGGCGAACCCCGTGGAGGTGCAGTTGCCGCCCGAGGCTACTGCCAATGAACTGACCTTCCTCGATGGGCGGGTGGCGCTGCACGGCTACGCGCTGCGGGCCTGGTCTGACCCGGAGACGGACTATATTGAGCTGACGCTGTACTGGCAGGCCGGGGACGCGCCGGTGGCCCGCGAACTGCTGGCGCGGGTGAACTTGCAGACGGCGGCGGGCGAAACGGCCTTCCAGGTGCTCGACTATCCGGGCGAGACGCTCTTCCCCACCGCCGACTGGGCCCCCGGCATGTGGCTGGTGGACCGCTACCAACTCAAGCGGCCGTCGCCGGACGCAGGGCCGTACAACGTGACCCTGACGCTCTTCACCAGCGACGCCGACGCGCCCCTGGAGGCCATGACCCCGTCAGGGCCGCTGCCGGGGGACACGGTGGTCATTCCGGTGGACGCGGCGCTGGTGGGCGGAGAGTAGTGGGAGACAGAAGGCAGCGAGAGAACTGGGGACTCGGGGAACTCAAGGGACTCGGGGGCGGAGAAGTCAATATGCTGCGTATGGCTCGAAGCAGCAGGTCAGTAACGCGCGGCTTATGATCCACTGGGCACGGCTTGCGAGGCGCTTGCGATGAAATACGCCACGACGATTAACGAGAAGACCTACATCATTGAAATCAACGACGACCGCAAAGTCGTGGTCAACGGCGTGGAATATGCCGTGGACTTCGAGTCGGTGGCCGGGCAGCCGGTGTACTCGCTGCTGATTAACGGCCGGTCGTACGAGGCCTATGTGGCGGCGGCCGAGGACCAGGAAGAGTGGCAAGTGCTGCTGCACGGCGAGCTGTCGAGCGTGCTGGTCGAAGACGAGCGCGAGAAGCGGCTGCGCCAGGCGGCCGGCGGCGTGGCGACGGCGGGCGGCGAGTACCACCTCAAAGCACCCATGCCGGGGCTGATTGTCGCCGTGCAGGTCAGCGAGGGCCAGGCGGTGGCGAAGGGCGACATCCTCATCATCCTTGAGTCGATGAAGATGCAGAACGAGCTCAAATGCCCGCGCGACGGCACCATCACCCGCATCAAGGTCAAGCCGGGCGAGGGCGTCGAACAAGGCCAGCAGTTGATTACCATTACGTAGTCGGTGCGCCGGCC
>JAYUUW010000977.1:0-7651 GCA_043754665.1 Anaerolineales bacterium
CCAACCTGCCGTGCAGCGACGACGGCCCCTTTCACCTCTTCCGCGCCGTCGAGTTGGGCCGCCTGCTCCAGCTTGGCCATTGGTTCCCGCGCTGGGCGCCGGATATGGCCCAGGGCTACGGCTATCCCTTCTTTAACTTCTACGCGCCGCTGTCGTCCTATGGCGTGGTGGCGCTGCACGGCCTGGGGCTGGCCTACCCGGCCGCGCTCAAAGTGGCGTTCGCCCTTGGCCTGTGGCTGGCCGGCCTCGCCGTGTTCTGGCTGGCGCGCGCGCTGTGGGGCGAGCGGGCCGGTGTGGCGGCCGGCGCGGCCTACCTGTTCGCGCCCTACCTGGCTTACGACATTCTCTTTCGCGGCAACCTGGCCGAGGCTTTCGCCTTCGTGTGGCCGCCGCTGGTGCTACTAGGCCTGCATGCCCGCAACCGCTGGGGCTGGCTGCTGGCGGCGCTGGCCTACGCCGCGCTCATCCTCACGCACAACATCTTCGCGCTGCTGGCCTCGCCGCTGTTCGCCGCCTACCTGCTGCTGCGCGCCGAGCAGACCCGCACCCTGGGCACGCTGTGGCGCGGCGGGCTGGCGCTGACGGCCGGCATCGCGCTCACCGCTTACTTCTGGCTGCCGGCGCTGGCCGAGCGCGCCGAGGTCCACGCCGACCGGCTGCTGGTGCCGCCGATCTTCACCTGGTACACCAACTTCATTACGCCCGCCGACCTGCTGGCCGCGCCGCACGCCGAAGACCCGCTGCTCATCAACCCCTCGCCCATCCGCGCCGTGGGCCTGGTGCCGGTGCTGCTCGGCCTGCCCGCCGTGGCCGCCGCGCTGTGGGGCTTAAGCAAACGCCGACGCGACCCCGCCACTGAGGCCGCGCTGTTCTTCGCGCTGGCGCTGGCCGGATATGCACTGCTCACCCTGCCCGTGTCAACGCCTATCTGGCGGATGATCAAGCCGCTGGAGTTGGTGCAGTTTCCCTGGCGCATGCTCGGCCCGGCGGCCTTGTGCGTGGCGCTGCTCGTCGGCGCGAGCGTGCCGGTGCTGGAGCGCGCCCTGGCCCGCCTGGGCGTGGCGCGCTGGGCGGCGGCTGTGCCGCTGATGGTGGTGCTGCCCGCTATCATGCTCGCCAACCTCGGCTGGTGGTATCCGCGCTACTGCCCCACCGCCGTGAACGTAGGCGTGGCAGACCTGATTCAATACGAGCGGGACACGAACACCATTGGCACTACCGCCAAAGGCGAATACCTGCCCCGCGCCGTGGGCATCGTGCCGCCCGACTCCGCCCTGGCCGACGCGCTCATGCGCGGCGAGGAACCGGCACGGCTAGCGCTGCCGACCGGCTATCAGGTAACCCCCGTCAACATCGTCGACCCGCTCGACGCCACCTACACGGTGCAGGGCCTTGGCCCCATCGAGGCCACCTATCAGCAACTGTACTACCCCGGCTGGCAGGCCTCCGTGGACGGCCAACCTGTCTCGGTGCGCCCGAGTGAGCTTCTCCGCGACGGGAGCGAGGGGCGTTCTGGTCAGGTTGGCCTGGTCTCCTTTAACATTCCGGCCGGCACCCACACTGTGCGCGTTTGGTTCGGCTCGACCCCGCTGCGCACCGCCGCCACCTCGGTCTCGGCGCTCACGCTGGCCGCGCTCATCGCCGCCGCCGTCTGGCTGGCGCGCCGAAGCACCGCGCCGAAGGCTGTTCTGAAGCCAAGCGCTGGTCTCGCAGTGCCCGCTACGCCTCTGCCCGGTCGCCAGATCGCAGCGCTGCTCATACTCAGCTTGCTGCTGCCGCTGCTCAAATTCGGCGTCATCGACCGCTGGCCTAATCCACTGCGCCGCCCGGCCTTTGACACGGCAGCACTGCCGCTCACCGGGCCGCTCGGCCAAACCGGCCTGGAGGCCGACTTTGCGGGCGGCATCCGCCTGCACGGCTACGACCTCTCGGCCAGCCGCCTGCCCGCCGACGACGCGCTCGATGTGGCGCTGTATGTGTCGCGCTGGGCCGCCAGCGAGCAGCGCTATTGGCCCGCCTTCCGGATTGAAGATGCCGCCGGTCTGACCTGGCACGCCGCCGAGGCCCTGCCGCCGCGCTGGCAGCGCGAGCCGCCCGCCACCGGCTTGTGGCCGCTCGACCAGTATGCACAGTGGGCGCGCCACCTCACCCTGCTGCCCGGCACGCCGCCCGGAACCTACACGCTGATAGGGGAGGTCTTTGACCTCGACACCCTCACCATTGCCTCGCGCCTCGACGCGGCCGGCAACGCCATCGCCCCGCGCTTCGAACTCGGCGCGCTCACGGTCGACCGGCCGCGCGCGCCCGCCGTGCTGGAACCTTCCCGCCTCACCAACGCGCGCCTCGGTCCGCTCACGCTGCTGGGGGTCGACCTGTCGCGCACGGCCGCCAATTCCGGCGACACCCTGCCGCTGACGCTCTACTGGCGCAGCGATGCCGCCACCGCCGCCGACCTGGCCCTCCGCCTCATACTGCGCGGCCCGGCCGGCGGCAACGTGGTGCTCACCCGCGACGTGCCGCCCGTCGCCGGCTACGCCACCAGCCAGTGGCGGCCCGGCGATGCCTGGCGTGGGCAGCACCGCCTGCGCCTGCCGGCCGACCTGCCCAGCGGTGTCTACACACTGTGGGCCGGCCTGCCCGGAGCTCCGGGCGAGGCGGTCTTGGGCGACCTAACCGTCACGGCCCCGGCGCGCACCTACACTGCGCCCGTCGTTCAGTCCCTATCGAGCGGCGTGTTTGCAGACGTGGCCGTGTTGGCGGGCTACACCCTGACCCCCACGGCCGCCACGCTCACCGTGCAGCTCGTCTGGCAGGCCACCGCCACGCCCGACGTGGGCTACAGCGTGTTCGTCCATCTGCAAGGCGCGGGGGGCCGCATCTGGGCCCAGAGCGATGGCGTGCCCGCCGGCTGGGCGCGCCCCACCACCGGCTGGCTGCCCGGCGAATATGTCGTTGACCTCCACGCGCTGCCCCTCTCCGGCGACCTGCCGCCCGGCGCGTACACGCTCTACGTGGGCTTATACGACCCGCTCACCGGCCAGCGCGTGCCCGTCAGCGGCCCCGGCGCCGCCGCCGACGGCCGGCTAGAACTCGGCCCGCTCACGCTGCCCTAGCCGCCGCCTGGGCCTACCTGCAAACAAAAGCCCAATATTCAATTCCAACCAATTCGGACTATAATCAATAGTAAGGGGAATATCTCACTAATGTGATGCCGGCCGCGTGGCCGGTTGTTTGTCACATCGTTAATGCGCCTGGTCGAGCGGTCCTGCTGGGGGCCTCCCAGCAGGATTCTAAAGAACCGAACCCGGCGTGACTGTAAAGAACCGAACCCTGCATGACTGCCTCATCCCATGCCGGTCGGAACCGGCCGATTGTCGGCCGGCGCAAACGCCCGTCCCAAACGGCCACCGACCAGCCGGCCGGCCCGGCCGATGCCTCCTCCGCCTCCCTGCGCCAGGCGCGCTACACCGCGCCGCGCGTGCCGCCTGACGCCCTGCGCCGCGCCCGCCTGGTCGACTTTCTCCACGAGTCGGTTCACAACAAGCTCATCCTGCTCTCGGCCGCCGCCGGCTACGGCAAGACCTCGCTGCTGTCCGCATTCGCCGCCGAAACCGACTATCCCGTCGCCTGGCTTGCGCTTAGCGAAGCCGACCGTGACCTGGCCGGCTTGCTGGCCCACCTGGTGGGCGCGCTGCAGGCCCGCTTCGGGTTGAAGGCCACGGGCGTGCTCAAGGTCGCCGCCCAACCCACCGCCACACCTCCGGCCCTGGCCGTAGCCCTCGCCCGCGAGATCGAAGCCAGCATCGATGACTATTTCGTGCTTGTGCTCGACGACTTTCATCTCGTCGACCGCGAGCCGGCCGTCATCGCCTTCTTTGATGCCCTGCTGGCCCACCTGCCCGATCAGGCCCACCTCATCATCGCGGGGCGCACGCTGCCGGTGCTGCGCTACGCCGGCCTGGCCGCCAAGCAGCAAATGGCCGGCCTGAGCGAGGGGCAGTTGCGCTTCACCCCGAGCGAGACCCAGTCGCTCCTGCACCTGCGCAACCAGGTCGAAATGCCCGCCCAGGCCGCCGAATCGCTGGTGGCCGAAACCGAAGGCTGGATCACCGGCATCCTGCTGACCACCCATCTCATGTGGCAGGGCCTGATGTCCAACCTGATCGAGGCGCGCCAGACCGAGCGCCCGCTGTTTGAATACCTGGCCGCTGAGGTGCTCGAACAGCAGCCGCCCGCCATCCAACAGTTCCTGATGGAGTCGGCGGTGCTGCCCGAAATGGAAGCCGACGTTTGCGACGCCGTGCTGGGCCGGGCCGACAGCGCCGACCAGTTGCGCCAGGCGCAAGCCCGCCGCCTGTTCATCAACGTCGTCGGCGCCGACCTGCCCGCCTACCAGTACCACCACTTGTTCCGCGATTTTCTCCAGGCCCAATTGCGCGGGCGCGACCCGGCCCGTTTCCGGGCGGTGCAGGCCAGCGCCGCCGATTGGTACGCCGAGCACGACATGCCGGAGGCCGCTGTCACCTTCTACGTGACCGCCGGGCACCTGGACACCGCCGCCCGGCTGGCCGAAAGCCAGGCCAAGACCCTATTCACCGCCGGCCGCCACGTCACCCTGCGCCAATGGGCCGACCAACTCGCCGGCGTCGCCGACCAAATCCCGCGGCTGTTCCTCTTTCTGGCCAGCGCCGACGCCGACCTGGGCCACCCGGCCCGCTCATTGGCCAACTTGGAACTCGCCACCATCGGCTATCGGCTGCGCCCGGATGAAGGTGGGCGCATTGGCCTGGTGGAGGTCGATCTGCGGCGGTGCTGGCTGCACATTATGCAGACCCAGTACCACGCGGCGCTGCCGCTGGCCGAACGGGTCGTCGCCCAGCCCCCCGGTCTGCTCCCGGTGGCCTCGCGCGCGCTGGGCCTGCGCTATCTCGGCATTTGCCAATTGCAAACCGGCCAGGTCGAAGAGGCCGAGGCCTCCCTCGTCACCGCGCGCCAGTTGCTCGACGGCACTGAGCATGGCTATGACCTGGCGCTCACCCTGACCGACCTGGCCGCCGTCTACCGGCAGGGCGGCAAAACCTCCCACGCCGCCCTGGCCCAACAGCAGGCCCTCGCCATCATGCGCGCCGAAGAGGCGGCCCTGTCGCTGGCGCAGTTGCTCAACAATATCGGCTGGGACATGCACATGCTCGGCCAGTACGAAACCGCCCTGGGCACCTACGCCGAGGCCTTGCAATGGGCGCGGCGGGCCGGCAGCGCCCCCACCGAGCGGCTGATTTGCGAAGGCCAGGCCAGCCTCTTAGCCGACCTGGGCGAAGCGGCCCAAGCCGCGAGCCTTTACCAGCAGGCCCTCAGTCAGGCCGAAGAAGCCGGTGAGCGCAGCCTGCTGGTCTACCTGGCCTGCGGCCTGGCGCGCCTCGACCGCCGCGTGGGCAATTATGCCGGCGCGCTCGAATGGCTCCGCCGGGCCGAGCTGTACCTGGAAGGGCATCCCATGGCGCTGCCGTTGGCCAACCCCGAAGGCCTGCATGGGATGATCCAGGTTGAGATGGGCCACGCGGCGCTGGGGGTGCAGGCGCTGCGGGCGGTGTGCGCCGCCCAGGCGACGATCAACTCCCCGGTTGACCTGGTGCAGAACCTGTTTTATCTGGCCGTGGGCGAGTTCCGCCTGGGCACGGTCGCGCCCGCCGCCGAAGCCTTGACGCAAGCGTTCAGCCTGGCCGAGCGCATCGGCTACGATCAAATGCTGCTGCGCGAGGTGCCGCTGGCGCGCGATATGCTGGAGCCGCTGCGCCAGCACCCCACCCTGGGCCCGCGCATCAGCGCCCTGCTGGCGCGGGCCGGGGCGCTCACCGCCGTCCGGGGACGGCTGATCGAGCGCGGCCTGATTGCCGCCGGCGACGCCGACCCGACCCACACGCCCGGCCTGGATGTGCGCGCCTTGGGCGTGGCGCAAGTGCTCAAAGACGGCGTGGAAATTCCGCGCGGCGCATGGGGTTCGCAGCGCCCGCGCGACCTCTTCTTCTACCTGGTCGAGCGCATGCCGCTCTCGAAAGAAATTGTGCTGGCGGCCTTTTGGCCTGAGATGCCCCAAAGCCGGGCGGTGGCCAACCTCTACCAAACGCTCTACCGGCTGCGGCGCGCCCTGGGCTGCGAGGCCGTGGTGCTCGAAGCGGGCGAGTGCCGCCTGGCCCTGGGGCTGGAGTTCCCGGTGGATGCGCGCCTATTTGAAGAGCAGGCGCGCCTGGCGCTCAACGCTTCGCGCAACGACCTGCGCCGCATGGGCGCCCTCTCCACCGCCAGCGCGCTCTACCGGGGCGACTATCTGCCCGAGCTGGATACCGACTGGGCGTCCGAGCGCCGGCGCACGCTGAAAGACCTGCACATCAAAGTGCTCAGCGAGTACGCCGACGAATTGCTCCGCTTCACCCGCTACGGGGAGGCGCGTACCACCCTGGCCCGGGCCTTGCTCGACGAACCCCTGCGCGACGACCTGCACGGCCGCATGCTCATGTGCCTGGCCGCCATGGGCCGCCGCTACGAGGTCGTCGACCACTACCGCCGCTACCGTGAATTGCTCCGCAGCGAGTTGGGGCTCGACCCGCCCGGCGAAATCCGACAGTTGTATGCCCGCCTGATCGAATAGAGCTTTACATAAATATTTCCCGATCCAGCCCGGTTGGCCCAAAAAACACGGCCAAGCGGGTCTTTTTGCGTCTGTGAGGGTTTCGTTGAGGGGGCCTGCGTATTCTGTTGCTATACCGTAGACGTAGACGCCAGGAGAAACCATCATGACCCTCACCACCACCTTCAGCACCCTGTCCACCAAAGTCTCCGTGTGGACCACCCAGCACCCCGTGGCCGCCCGCGCGATCATGTTGACCGTCCCCTTCCTGGCTGCCGCGGTGGCCGCGTTGGTCACCCAGCAGCCGGTGTTCGCCTGCCCCGGCCAGGTCGGCGGTGGCTGCGGCGGCGGGTAGTTTCCCCTCTGTGGCTGCCGATTTAGCAAGAGTTTTTGTCGCGGCGGGTCGCTCAGAAGGGGGAGACCGCCCGCATCCAATTCCGCCGGAGAACCGGCGACTGTGACGCCCTTGGTGCGTTGCCGCACAGTCGCCAGTTCACCGGCGGCGTGTGGTTGAAGGAATATTCCAATGTCTATTCTTGGGTTGAATGAATTGGTAGGCAAGGCCGTCATCAACACCAGCTTCCAGGCCGGGCTGTTCAACGGCCAGCGGGCCGAGATGCTGAGCCAGCTCGAATTCAAGCTCGACGCCGATGAGCAGCAGGCCGTCCTGAGCATTCAAGCCGAGGCGCTGGCTGACTTTGCCGCGGCCATTGAGTTGTTGATTGCGCAGCGGGAGGGCCGGCGTGGTGCGATGCCAGCCGGGCGCGTGGTCCTCCCGGCGGCCGGCTGGCCCAGCCTGGTCAGCAGCGGCGCTTTTTTGCAGCATGGCTAGCGCTGCGTAGCTCTTATCCACCGCACGCTTTCACGACCTGGCCCGCCGGCAGCAATGGCGGGCCAGGTGTCTGCGCTTAAGGCGCGTTAGTTAGAGCATGGCTTTAGCATCGATTACATTTCTCTGTGACAGTCTCGCCACTGCGTTGTTCGCGCACTATGGCGTCTCGCAGCTGCCGGTGCCCGTGCGGGATA
>JAYUUW010000978.1:0-3509 GCA_043754665.1 Anaerolineales bacterium
CCTTCAGGAAGCCTTTGCGCTTCTAATCGCTGGCCAACTGCTTTCTTGAGAAAGCCATAACCGCCCGCCCGCCCGCACTTACCAATTCCCCGTTCCTCGTTTAGAATTCTTTCAATCCGAACCAAAACGTCCACGCCCGCCGTCCGCCGTTAGGAGTCGCAATGCCGACCGCCGAAGAAATTTACCAGGGCCTATTCGATAACACCGTCCTCGGCAAAGCGCCGGAGGTCAAAGCCCTGACTCAGGCCGGCATTGAAATGGCCTTGGACCCTGTGCGCCTGCTGTACGATGCGCTGCTGCCCGCCCTGCAGGAGGTCGGCCGGCGCTTCGAAGTCGGCGACTACTTCGTGCCGGAGATGCTCATGTCGGCCCGCTCCATGCAGGGCGCGCTGAACCTGCTGCGCCCGCTGCTGGCCGCCCAAGGCGAGAAGCCCATCGGCAAAGTCGTCATGGGCACGGTCAAAGGCGACGTGCACGATATCGGCAAGAACCTATGCAACATCATGCTCGAAGGCGCAGGCTTCGAAGTCATCGACCTCGGCGTCAACTGCGCCCCCGATAAGTTCGTGGACGCTGTGCGCACCCACCGGCCGCAGATTATGGGCATGTCGGCCTTCCTCACCACCACCATGCCCATGATTAAAGTTACGGTCGAGGCGCTCAAGAAGGCCGAGCTGCGCGACACCGTCAAGGTCATGGCCGGCGGCGCGCCCGTCACCGAGCACTACGCCCTGCTGTGCGGCGCCGACGCCTACTGCCCCGATGCCAGCGCCACCGCCCGCCGCGCCAAAGAATTCCTGGGCGTGGCCGGCGGCGCGCCCGCCGGGGCCTTAGCCGAGGCCATCCAGGCGGTCGAGAAGATGATGAGCAACGTCGAAGAATAACCGGGGCGGGCCACGTCCGCCGTCACCCCAGCCTCAAACCCCTCTCGCCGCAAAGGCCCCATGAATACCGTCCTACACTCTCAGACCAAGACCGTCACCATCGGCCCCGACCAGCCCTTCGTCATGATCGGGGAACGCATCAACCCCTCTGGCCGCAAGAAGCTCGGGGCCGAAATGGCCGCCGGCGACTTCAGCCGCGTGCACAAGGACGCGCTCACGCAAGTCGCGGCCGGCGCGCACATGCTCGACCTTAACGCCGGCGTGCCGCTGGCCGAGGAGTCCGAACTGCTGGTGCAGGCCATCCGCGTGGTCCAGTCAGTCACCGATGTGCCGCTCTGCCTAGACTCGTCGGTCGCGGAGGCGCTGATTGCCGGGTTGGCCGCCTACCAGGGCCGGGCCTTGGTCAACTCGGTCACCGGTGAAGATGAGCGCCTCGACCTGATCTTGCCGCTGGTCAAACAGTACGGCGCGGCCGTCATCGGCATGGCCAACGACGACACCGGCATCTCCACCGACCCGCAGTACCGGCTGATGGTGGCCCGCAAGATCCTGCACCGCGCGCTCGACTACGGCCTGAAGCCGGAAGATGTGATTATTGACCCGCTGGCCCTCACCATCGCGGCCGACCCCACCGCCATCCAAGTCACGCTGGAGACCATGCGCCTCATCCGCGCCGAACTCGGCCTGAACATGATCTGCGGCGCGAGCAACGTCTCGTTCGGCCTGCCGGATCGGGCGCCCCTCAACGCCGCTTACATCTCCATGGGCATGTTGTGCGGCCTCACCTGCGCCATCACCGACCCCACCAACGCCGTCATCCGGCAGGCGGTGCTGGCCACCGACGTGCTGCTGGGCCACGACGAATACGCCGCCGCCTGGATTGCAGACTTCCGCGCCCGGCAGAAAGCCGCCTCCGCGCCCGCCGCCTAACCCAACGCCGCCGCGCCTCACGGCCGCCCTGCCATGGACCCTGTGACCCCCGCCGCTCAACCTGCCTTTCGCGCCGGCGGCCGGCTGGAGCGTGTGCTCCGCGCCGGCCTGTTCGCCGTCACCGCCGAGTTGAACCCGCCCGATAGCGCCGACCCGCAGGATGTGTACGACGCCGCCCTCGTCCTCTCCGAGGTGGCCGACGCCATCAACTGCACCGACGCCTCGGGCGCGAACGTCCACATGTCGAGCCTGGGCATGTCGGCCTTGCTGGTGCGCGCCGGCTACGAGCCGGTCTACCAAATGTCGTGCCGCGACCGCAACCGCATTGCGCTCCAGGGCGATGTGCTGGGCGCGGCGGCGCTGGGCGTGACCAACGTGCTGTGTCTCACCGGCGACGATGTCACCGCCGGCGACCAGCCGCAGGCCCGGCGCGTGTTCGACTTCGACTCGCTGCACCTGCTGCGCACCATTCGCACCATGCGCGACCATAGCCAGTTCCTCAACGGCCGCAAGCTCACCGTGCCGCCCAAGGTCTTTCTGGGCGCGGCCGAGAACCCGTTTGCGCCCCCGCTCGACTGGCGGCCGCTGCGGGTCGGCAAGAAGGTCGAGGCCGGGGCCGAGTTCATCCAGACGCAATACATCTTCGATGTGCCGGTGTTCGCGCGCTTCATGAGCCGCTTGCGCGACCTGGGGCTGGATAAGCGCGTGTTCGTTCTGGCCGGCGTCGGGCCGCTGCGCACGCCCAAGGCCGCCGAGTACATGCGCACCCACGTCCCCGGCGTCGTCATCCCCGACGCGGTGGTTGACCGCCTGAAGGGCACGCCCAAAGCGCGCTGGGCCGAAGAAGGCATGCAGATTTGCGTGGAGATCATGGAGCAGGTGCGCGCCATCCCCGGCGTCGCCGGCGTGCATGTCATGGCCTTCCGCCAAGAAGAGATGGTGGCCGAGATCATCCGGCGCGCCGGGCTGTTCCCGCGTGTGCCGCCCGCCGCGCTGCGCCCGCCCTCCAACGTGCCGCCCGCCTGACGCCTAACCAAAAGCGAGGCCAGGCGGTCGTTGGTTCGACCAGCCCGGCCTCGCGCTGTACCCGTTGGTGGCGCGACTGCGCGCCTAGGCCCTTACAAACCGCTCGTCGCGCTCCAGCGTCAGCTTGAGCCCCTCGGCCAGCGACACGCGCGGCCGGAAGTTGAGCCGCTCGGCCGCCAGCCGGATGTCGGCGCACATGCGCGACACGCCGCCGTTCTCGGCCTTGCTGTACAGGGCGTCGACCGTGTGGCCGGTGGCCTCGCCCACCAGCCGCGCCAGGTCGCGCACGCTGGTTTCTTGCCCGCTGCCCACGTTGATGACCTGCCGGTTGATCTGCTGCGCCGTGGCCGCCGCCGCCAGCGCCTCGACCACATCATCTACGTACACGTAGTCGCGGGTCTGGTGGCCGTCGCCATGCACCACCAGCGAGCCGCCTTGCAGCGCCTGCTTGAGGAAGCGCGGGATCACCGGGGCGTGGGCGGCGGGCAGCGGCTGGCCTGGCCCATAGGCGTTGAACACGCGCAGGGCCACCGTCTCAATGCCCCACAGTTCGCCGATGGTCTGCACGTAATATTCGGCTGAGAGCTTGCTCACCGCATAAGGGCTGCGCGGGTTAGGGGTCTGCCCTTCGTCCAACGGCTGGCGGCCGTGCTCGCCATACACCGCGCC
>JAYUUW010000979.1:0-2588 GCA_043754665.1 Anaerolineales bacterium
ACAATCGTCCAGCCGACGACGAGCACCACCAGGAAGACCCCCACCATCACCCAGTCAACTTGCGACACATCAAATGGCATTGTACGCTCCTAAGGCCTACACAACGAACCAGGCACACCGCGCTCAGACGGGCGAATTCTCCACCACCACCGCGCCGGCTTTGATGACCGTCTGCACCAGGTTAGTGCCATAACGATACCCCAGGTGGCGATAGTCAGGCACGGCCAGCACCAGCACATCGGCCAGCTTGCCCGGCTCCAGGCTGCCCACCTGCCTCTCCAGCCGCACGGCGCGGGCGGCGTTGATGGTGGCGGCGGCGATGGCCTGGGCCGGGGTCAGGCGCATGTAGCGGCAGGCCAGCGCGATGACCATCTGCATGCTCTCGCACCAGGAGGTGCCGGGGTTCAGGTCGGTCGCCAGGGCCAGCACACCGCCGGCCGCCAGAATTTGCGCGGCGGGCGTGTAGCCGGCCTGCGCCAGCCCAAAGGGCGTGCCGGGCAGCCCCACGGCCACGGTCTCGCCCGCCCCGAGCGCGGCAATGTCGGCGGCGGGCGTGAACACCAGGTGGTCGGCCGAGGCCGCGCCCAAGCTCACGGCCAGCGCCGTGCCGCCCAGGCCCACGAACTCATCAGCGTGGATTTTAAGGCCGAAGCCCAGCGCCTGCGCGTGCTGCAAGATGCGGCGCGCCTGCGCCACCGTAAACGCCCCCTCTTCACAGAAGACGTCACAGAAGACGGGAAGGTTGCGCGCCGCCCAGCGCGGCAGGCGGGCGGCGGCGGCCGGGAGCAGGCTGTCGACCACCAGGTCAACATAGGCGTCGGCGCGGCCCGTATACTCGGCCGGGACGGCGTGCGCGGCGAGGAAGGTCGGCACCAGCGTCCACGGGCCCTCGGCGGCGAGCTGGTCGAGCGCGTCGAGCTGGCGCAGCTCGGCGTCGAGCTCCAGGCCGTAGCCGGTCTTGGCCTCGACCGTGGTGGTGCCGTAGGCCAGCATGCGGCGCAGGCGCGGGCGGGTCTCGGCCAGCAGTTGGGCCAGGCCGGCGGCGCGGGTGTGGCGCACGGTGGCCATGATGCCGCCGCCCGCCGCCATCAACTCCATGTACGTCGCGCCGGCCAAGCGCTGCTCGAACTCGGCGGCGCGGTCGCCGGCCCAAACCACATGCGTGTGCGGGTCGACGAACCCCGGCATGACCACGCGGCCGTGCGCGTCTAGCTCGGCCTGCGCCTGCACCTGCGCCCGCACCTCGGCAGTGGGGCCGGTGAGGACGATGCGCCCGGCCGTGATCGCCACCGCGCCATCCTCAATCAGGCCGAGCGCGCCCAGGCGGTCGCCGCGCTGCGGGCCGCCGGCCAGGGTGAGCAGTTGGGCGGCGGAATGGATGAGCAGGTCACACGCCAGCATGGCCCTACTGTACTCCGAAATAAGCGAATGGACCCAGCCGCGCGGCTGGGTCCATTGGTAAAGCCGGTTGTTGGTCAGCCAGCGCCGGTCACCCGATTAGGGGTAGGTGTTGTTGTAGAACCAGCCGTAGCTGTAGTAGCCCGAGGCGCTTTGCAGGCGCACCGAGATTTGCGCCACAGTGGCCAGCGCGGCCGGGATGGTAAGCGTGGTCGTGAACACGCCGCCCGCGCCCGAGTTGACCTGCCCAGCGGCGTAGCCGACGCCGAGCGCGCCAATGTGACCCATCGACACGTCGAACAACTGGTTGGCCGGGAAGTTGGCGGTCTGGATGGTGACGGAGGTGTTGCGCACGACGCTCACGATACTAAAGGTTGGGATGACGAAACCGGGGATCGGCCCGGTCGTCGGCACGGCGGTCGGCGCGCCGGTGGCCGTGGGGCCGGGCGTGGCGGTCTTGGCGGGCGTGGCCGAAGGCCCCGGTGTGGGGCTGGGGCCGGCAGTCGCCGGAGCCGGGATGCACAGCTTCTGCCCCACAAAGATCAGGCTGGGGTTGGCAAGCTGGTTGGCGGCGGCGATGACCGATGGGGGAATACTATACGTGAGGCCGATGCGGTACAGGTTATCGCCCACCTGGACGGTGTACTCGATCAGACAGGCTTGGGCGCTGACCGCCGGGACAACCGCAGTCAGCAGGCTGAACGCCAGAACAAGTGACAGCCAACGCTTCATGAGAGCCCTCCTGGCCGCCCACCGCTGGGGCACGGCCCTAAGACTTGGAACCGGTACGGGGATAATTATATTGCGAAACGGGGAGGAGAGAGAACAAAGAAAGAGAAAAAGGCTGATCAGAGGGAGCGTTGAGTCAACCGGCCACCCTAATCAGGGTGTATTTCAGTTCAGGGGCGAGACGCGTTCGTTTTGGTCTCGGCCGAGATTCCTCACCGGCCCGAGGGGAGCGCCAGTTCCAACGACCTGAGGCCGGGTTCGGAACCCAAACAAAGGACGTTTGGGCAAGTGTGACAACTCCGGCGGATGGGCGACGGCCGGCGGCTGTCTCAGCCAGGACTGCCCCCAACGTGAAATGCGCCCCGCTAATCCGGGCGGCGCTCGCGCACCACGAAGACGATGAGGGCCAGCGCCAGCAGGTTGCACAGCGCGGCGGCCAGCCCGCTCCACACGATGCCGAG
>JAYUUW010000980.1:0-2454 GCA_043754665.1 Anaerolineales bacterium
CGGGCGCGGCGCCGCCACCAGCTTGAGCGTGCCGGTGATGGCCGACACGCCGGCCCGGCTCATGGTGTCGCGGATTTGGTTCTTGAGCGTGGTGCAGGCCGCCTCGGACAGTGCGCTGCAGTTGTACCAGATGATGATGTGGCCGTGCTCCATGTTGTGCACCAGGTACTCATCAATGGGGGCTTCGTCGTAGAAGCCGGCTTCCATGGGCGTATCGTAGTGCGGGCCGGAGGTGGGCGGCTCAGAGTTGTAGGGGTCGTGCGGCTGGCCGACCGGAATGTGCCCGGCGCCCTGGATCGGGATGATCTCGCCGGGCAGCACGACGGGCTGGGCCTCTTTCCACACCAGGTAGCCGAGCATCAACACAAACAGCACACCGGCGGCGATCCACCCACCGATGATGAGCCGGCGGCGGCGCTGCTCTTTCGCTTCCCACTCGGATTGCTGTTGGGCGGCGCGGGCACGGACGGGAGTTGGTCGGGGGCCAGACGTCATGGTGTAGGGCTTCCTCTTCACAGAATGATAGCGTGGCCCCAATGATACCATTACGGCCGACTTCAACGCCATCCCCCGCGCCGAGATTCACCGAGCGCTAATAAAGGAGATTTTTGATTGTAGATGGCTGATTGCTGATTGCGGCTGGAATATTTGCGGCCGTCTGTATCACCCGCCCTTGAGTCCCCGGAGTCCCCCCTCTTTCGTCGCCCCTCGCGGGCCAGTTGTCCTCGGCGCGCCTCTGGCCCATACTGTATGGGTACGCTATCCGCCCCCAGGAGCCGCCATGCCCCCCGCCGCCGTCACCGCCGAACACGCCCGCCTGGCCGAACACCGCGCGCGCACCGCCGACTGGAAGCTGTGGGGGCCGTACCTCAGCGACCGGGCCTGGGGCACGGTGCGCGAAGACTACAGCGCCACCGGCGAGGCCTGGACCGCCTTCACCCACGAGCAGGCCCGCAGCCGCGCCTACCGCTGGAGCGAAGACGGCCTGCTGGGCTTGTGCGACCGGCGGCAGAACCTGTGCCTGGCGCTGGGCCTGTGGAACGAGCGCGACCCGATCATCAAAGAGCGCCTGTTCGGCCTGACCGGGCCGGAAGGCAACCACGGCGAGGATGTGAAGGAGTATTACTTTTACCTCGACAGCACTCCCAGCCACGCTTACATGAAGGCGCTCTACAAGTACCCGCAGGCGGCCTTCCCCTATGGCCAGTTGGTGGCCGAGAACGGCCGGCGGGGCCGCGCCGCCATGGAGTACGAACTGCTCGACACCGGCGTGTTCGACGGCGACCGCTACTTTGATGTGTTCGTGGAGTATGCCAAAGCCAGCCCGACCGACACGCTGATGCAGATCACCGCCATCAATCGCGGGCCGGACGCCGCCCCGCTGCACGTGCTGCCGCAATTGTGGTTCCGCAACACCTGGTCGTGGGGCTACCCGTGGATCAACCGGCCCGAACTGCACGCCGAAGACGATGCCACCATCCAGGCCAACATCAAGCACCTGCCGGCGCAATGGCTGTACTGCGACAATGCCTCCGACGGCACGCCGCCCGCGCTGTGGTTCACCGAGAACGAGAGCAACGACGCCAAGCTGTGGGGGACACCCGCCGCCTCACCCTTCGTCAAGGACAGCTTCAACGACGCGCTGGTGCATCAAGCGCCCGGCCGCCTCAACCCCGACCGGCGCGGCACCAAGGCCGCCGCCCACTACGCCCTCACGCTCGCCCCCGGCCAGAGCGTCACGCTGCGGCTGCGGCTGGCCGGCGTGGCGCTGGCCGCACCCTTTGCCGACTTTGCCGCCATCGTGGCCGAACGGCAGGCCCAGGCGGATGCGTTCTTCGCCACGGTGGCGTCGGCGCGGCTGTCGGACGACGAGCGGCGGGTGATGCGCCAGGCGCTGGCCGGGCTGATGTGGAGCAAACAGTATTACGGCTACGACATCGACCAGTGGCTGGAGGGCGACCCGGCCGGCCCGCCGCCGCCCGAGGCGCGCCGCACCGGCCGCAACAGCGAGTGGCAGCACCTGCACACCAGCGACGTGCTCTCCATGCCCGACAAATGGGAGTACCCGTGGTTCGCCGCCTGGGATTTGGCCTTTCACACCCTGCCGATTGCCATGGTGGACCCCGACTTCGCCAAGCGCCAGTTGGTGCTGATGCTGCGCGAGTGGTATATGCACCCCAACGGCCAGGTGCCGGCCTATGAATGGGCCTTTGGCGATGTGAACCCGCCGGTGCACGCCTGGGCCAGTTGGCGCGTGTATAAGATCGACAAGAAGCTCACCGGCCGCGCCGACATTCGCTTCTTGGAGCGCGTGTTTCACAAGCTGATGCTCAACTTCACCTGGTGGGTCAACCGCAAGGACGCCTCCGGCCGCAACATCTTTCAGGGCGGCTTCTTGGGGCTGGATAACATCGGCGTGTTCGACCGCAGCGCGCCGCTGCCCACCGGCGGCTA
>JAYUUW010000981.1:0-6667 GCA_043754665.1 Anaerolineales bacterium
CGTGCTGTTGGGTGCGCCGGTGGCCTTCTTCCTCGTGCGCGCGTGGTAGCGGGCGGCGCGGGCGGGCCGGCATACGGGATGCCCACCTGCCACGGCCGCCGCAGCGACCGCTTGCGTGGTCGGTGACCTGGCAGTCACCGACCCCTCCTCTAAAGCCTGTCCTGGCAGGGATGCCCAGGGCAGGCTTTTTTGTTTCTACCGGTTCAGCTCTTTCTGAGTTGCGCCACAGGGAACTAAGAAGTAACGCGCAATACGTGGGATTTTAACCGCCCCTCGCACGTAGAACAATCGCCTAGCCACCCGCACCGTTCGCCTGTGTACTGCCTTGGCTCACCTTTTCTCTTTCTCTTTCTTTCTTCTCTACGCCTCCTCATCCTCGTCGTCGTCCATCTCCGCGCCGCCGTCGTCCTGCGGGCCGCTCATCAGCTTGGCGGCCCGATCGCCAATCGGGTCGTCTGCGCCGCGCACAAACACCTCGCGCGTCTTGCCGCCGGTTTGCTCGCGCCCCACAATCCCCATCTCGCGCAGTTCGTCCATCAGGCGCGCCGCCCGCGGATAGCCCAACCGCATCTTGCGCTGCAGCAACGAGGCGCTGGCCGTGCCGTACTTCTTGACAATGGCAATGGCCTGCTCGATCTGCCCGTCCTTGTCTTCCACCACGGCCTCGCGTGCCAGCATCGCCTCCCACGGCGCCTGGCCGGGCGGCAGCGCGTCAGGCGCAGCGTGGGCGTCGGTGCTCGGCTCCAGGGCCAAAACATCTTCTTCTTCGTCCGGCGCGTTCTCGGCCGTCTGCTCTTTCCAAAAGTTCACCACCCGGTCGATCTCGCGGTCGCTCACATAGCAGCCCTGCACCCGCACCGGCGCGGCGGCTTCGGGCGTCAGGAACAGCATGTCGCCTTTGCCTAGCAGGCTCTCGGCCCCCGGCGTGTCGAGGATCACGCGCGAGTCGATCAGCGAGGTCACCGCGAACGAAATGCGCGCCGGGAAGTTGGCCTTAATCAGGCCGGTCACAATATCCGTGCTGGGGCGCTGCGTCGCCACCACCATATGAATGCCGGTCGCCCGCGCCATCTGCGCCAGCCTCACCACCGTGCGCTCGGTCTCGTCGGGGGCGCGCATCATCAAGTCGGCCAGTTCGTCAATCAGCACCACCAAGTGCGGCAGGCGCTCGGCGTTGGCCTTCTTGGCGGTCTTGCTCTTGTAGGCGTCCAGGTTGCGGGCGCTCACGGTCTCAAACAGCTTATAGCGCCGGTCCATCTCGCGCGTCACCCAGCGCAGCACGCCAGTAATGCGGTCGAGGTCGGTCTCTACTTTGCCGAACAAATGCGGCAGGCCGTTGAACCGCACCAGCTCGACCATCTTGGGGTCGATCAGCACCAGGCGCAGGTCTTCGGGCGTGTTGTTGGTGACCAGGCAGGTGACAATAGCCGAGATCAGCACACTCTTGCCCGAGCCGGTCGTCCCGGCGATGAGCAGGTGCGGCATCTTCACCAGGTCGGCCGCGATGGCTCCGCCCGACACATCGCGCCCCAGCGCCACAGCCAGCGGCGAGGTAATCTTCTGAAAGGCCTCGCTTTCCAGCACCGGCCGCAGCGTCACGGTGCTGGTGCGGCGGTGCGGCACTTCGATGCCCACATAGCTCTGGCCCGGCACGGGCGCTTCAATGCGAATGGTGTTAGCCGACAGCGCCAACGCCAGGTCGTCGGCCAGCGAGGAGATTTGGGCGACGCGCACCTTCCATTGCTTGCTCGCGCCGTCGGGGCCAGGCCGCTCTACGAAGCCTGGCTCCACCTGGTACTGCGTCACGCTCGGGCCGACGCGCGCCCCCAGCACGGTCACCGGCACGCCGAACTCTTTGAGGGTCTTGATGATGAGCGACCCGACTTCGTCAATGTCTTTTTGGGCCGGCTTGCGCTGTTCGCTATTGTCGAGCAATTCAAACCCCGGCAGCGCCGTCGCCCGCACCTTGGGCTTGACCTTCACCTTGGGCGGCTCGCTCACCTTCTGCACCGGCACGCGGATGCGCTCTTCCGGCGTTAGCGTGGTCTTGGGTTTGCGCGCCGGCTCCAACTCGCGCGTAGACATCGGCTCGGCCGGCGGTGGGCCACTCCTCGCCGGATCGGCCGACCGGCGCGAGCGCGGCGCGGGCTGCGGCAAGACTGGTTCAGCGGCGGGCTCATCGTCGAAGCCCTGGGCCTGCAGCCGTTCCAGCAGCCGGCCCAGCCGGTCGGCCGTCACATCGGTCGCCAGAAACAGGCCGAGCAGGAAGATCGCCAGCAGGGCCAGCCCATCGGCCGGGGGCGGCAGGAGGCGGGCAAACAGGTAGCCAATGCCCCAGCCCACCAGCCCGCCGCCGCGCCCTGTGGCCGCCAGCGCCGCGTTCGCGCCGGTCACCAGGTTCAGCAGGCCCAGCAGCGCCATGGCCGCGCCCTCGGCTGCGATCACGCGCCCCCAGCGAATGGGCAAGGGCGCCCCGGGGTGGCGTAGATTGGTGATCAACTGCACCCAGGCAATCCAGCCGATGGTCAACGGCACCAGCACCGCGCCCCAGCCAAACCACTGTTCCAGGAACGTGGCCCAGGCGTCCAGCAGCGTGCCGGACGAGAGGCCCAGCAAGCCGAACAGTGTGAGCACCGCGCCGGCCAGCAGCAGCACCGCGCCCAGATCACGCCAATACTTGCGCAGGCGCGTGCCCACCAGCGTGGCGCGGGCCAACGCCGGGTCGGGGGCCGGCGGGCGCGGGTCAGCCTGCTGCGCGTACCGCCGCGCCGGAGGTTTAGAGTCGTCGGGAGAAGTTTTGCGGGCCATTGGTCACTACCATTTCGCTACCGTTACCTGGGTCAAACTACCATGCCCCTGAATCATAACGGGCCAAGACAGTTTTGTCACCTGCCTCGGCCCGCCAGTTTGCGTGCAGGGGACCCTTAGTGGGTGCTTTCGACTTCGGCCGCCGGGGCGAACTGCGCCTCGGCGGGTTCAGCGGCGGCCTCAGCCGTCGCGCCGTTGCTGCTGCCGTTCGCCGCGGCGGGGGCGTTCAGGCGGCGCAGGCTCAGGCCCAGCCGCCGGCCGGGGCCGTCGATGCTGACGATGCAGGCCCGCACACGGTCGCCTTCGCGCACCACGTTGCGGGGGTGCAAGAAGTGCCCATCGGCCAGCTCGGACACATGGATCAACCCTTCCAGGCCTTCCTCAATGCCCACGAACGCACCGAAGTTCACCACGTTGGTCACCAGGCCTTCAATCACCTGGCCCAAGGTGTAGCGCTGGTCCACGTTGGCCCACGGGTCGGGGCGCAGCCGCTTCAAGCTCAACGCCACGCGGCCCTGGTCGGCGTCCACCGACAGCACCGACACATGCACGGTCTGGTTGCAGTTGAGCACATCACGCGGGTGACCCACGCGGCTCCACGACACCTCCGACACGTGGATCAGGCCTTCAATGCCGCCCAGGTCCACGAACGCGCCGAAGTCAGTGACGTTGGTGACCACGCCCGAGACGGTGCGGCCGGGCCGCAGCCCATTGAGCACGGCCTGGCGCGAGCCGGGGCCGGCCTGCGCCGCGCGCTCGGAAAACACCACGCGCCCCTTGGCCGGGTCGTACTCAATCACCTTGAGCTTCAAGGTCATGCCGACCTTGCGCGAGAGCGCCAGCATGCGTTCGTCTTCGGTCACCTGGTTCGGGAAGTTGACCAGGTGCGAGGCGGGCACAAAACCTTGGAGGGAATGAAAGCCCACCAGCAGCCCGCCCCGGTTGTAGCCCACCACTTCCAACTCGACCGGCTCGTCCACCTCATATAGGTGGCGGGCCGCTTGCCAATCGGCCACCGGGTCGCCGGCCGCAGCCATGACCCTGCCATTGCCCCGCTTGGGCGTGTAATGGCTTTCCTCTTCCTGCAGGACTGCGGCCCACCAACCTTCATCAATGGGCACACCACCCACCTCGGACTGCCTATTCGAGTTCATCGCATTACCCTCTTCAATTGTACTTAACGCTCTCGCGTTAGGATACTCAAATCTGCGATTTAGCGCAAATGGGACCAAACCGGGTAGAACTTGGGTACTGGCCCATTCGGGTAGGTCGGCAAGAAAACTCGGCCAAAGTTGATCGAAGGATTAACACTTGATTAGGAAATAGTTGCCCAGTACGCCAGCGCACGCCCATGGCAGGCGACGGCGCACTAGCCCGAGGCGACGTATTCTTCGCCGTTCCCGGCGGCCTCTTGCTCCATGCTGACAATGGCGCGGGCCAACTGCTCAATGGCCGCGCGCTGCTTGCGATAGAGGTCGGCCTCGGAGACGGCCAGCCGCAGCGCCACCTCACGCACGCGCCGGTTCTGGAGGAACTTCATTTCGAGGATGTTGTACAGAATCCACTCGGCCGTGAACTTGCGCTGACCCTCGGGCTTAATGCGCTCGATGGCCTGGGTGAGCACCGCCCGCAGCGCGTTGGCGGCGTCGCCTTTGTGGTCGCGCAGCGCCTGGTCGACCACCCGCAAGCCCAGCAGCGGGCTGTTGACCAGCTTCGGCCCGCCCCAGTAATCGCTAAGGGCGCTCTTGATCATGGCCGGCAGGTCGGGGCTGGCGATGACGCTTTCGAGCGCGGGGGTGGCCGAGCCGCCGGCGGTGTGCGCGGTGGCACGCAGGCGCTGCAGCGCCTCAATCTGCGGCAGCAGGCGGTTGAGCGCCAAGAACACATCGCTCTGCAAGCGGCGGTCTTCGAGCGCGGCGGCGGCCTGGCGGGTCACCAATGCCACCGCGGTTGTCTCGTCGGCCGTGAGCGGCGCGGCGCCTGGCCGCCGCCAGCCTAGCAGACCCAGCGGATCGCCCGGCCCTTGCCCGCGCAGCGGCACGACCACATAGTCGCCCCAGTCAAACAACTCGCTCTCGCCGGCGGCCGGGGTATGGCCGTTGGTGCCGGCGGCGGCTTCGCTCGCGTGCAGGGCGGTGAAGGGCGGCAGGTCGCGCGTGGCGCGCGTGGGCGCGTCACTGCCCAGGCTGACTTCGTATTCGAGTTTGCCGGTGTCGTCGAAGCCAGCCACGAATGCATCTTTGGTGCGGAGGGTGTCGCACAGGCTGGCGAGCAGCGACTCGAGGTATTGGCGCAGGTCGCCGGAGGTCACCAGGCGTTCTTGCAGCACTTGCAGGCGGCGCAGCTCATCGCGCTCAGCGCCGTAGAACAGCGCGCGCTCAATGGGCAGCCGCACCAAGTTGATGACGAATTGCAGCAGCAGCAGCACCGCCACCAAGATCACCGGCAGCAGGCGCGCATCGTAGCCGGGGAGCTGCGGCCCAAGCCGGTTGACGGCATACAGCACCGCCAGCACGGTGGAGGCCACCACCGGCCCGCGCAGAATCCATTGGAACAGCCGCGCCTTGATCACCCGGTCGGGCAGGATGACGCCATAGTAGGCGACCGCGTAGGCCATGATGACCAGCAGCAGCGTCACGGCTACGTTGGAGAGGATGGCAATCGACCAGAAGATGAGCGGGTGCAGCCCGGCCACCTGCCCGGCCAGCAGCAGGAAGGGGAACGTGCCGATAGCCGGGGCGGCGGCCGAGGCCATGAGGTAGAGCATGCGCCGGCGCGAGGTAGAGGTCTGCGTGCGGCGGTAGGCGCGGAAGAAGTTCCAGCCCGCCCAACTGAGGCTGCCCACGAAGTACACCAGGAAGACCGGGAACAGCGGCCCCGCCTCCAGCCGGGCGGCCTGCGCCTCCACGCGGGCGTCGTGCACCAGGATGTCGGTGAGGAGCGCGGCGACGAGGAAGACCACGGCCGTGAGGTACAGTACGCGGATTGAAAGCCGCCGCCGCCCGCGCGAGGGCTGGCCGGTCGTGGCGAGCAAGGCGTCGGAGAAGTGCAGGTAGGCCACCGGGACGAAGACGATGCCCAGCCATTGCAGCCGCAGCCAGGTCTCGACGGTCGCCGGGCCAGAGGTGGTGCCGAGCGCGTCGCAGAAGTAGACGATGGTGACGAAGCCCAGCAACCCGGCGAAGGCGCGGGCTACGCGGTCGCGCAGGTTGAAGGTCAGGGCGTAGAGCAGTAACGAGAAGGCCGTGATGGCGATCCCGGCCGTGAGGACCTGGTTGGCCGAGATGAGGGCGTCAATGAGCAACAGCATGGCGTTCACAGCCCGCCGCGCACGCGGGCCGAGCGGCCTTTGGACCGCCTACTTGAGGGTCATCCCAAAGAACAAGGCCACATCTTGATTGGGATAGTAGCGGTCGTTGTAGCCGGAGAAGACCAGACCGTGCTTCTGGGCGAAGCAAATGGCCGGGTAGTTCTTGGACTGCATCTCGGCCACCAGGCGCTTGAGGCGGTTGGCCCGCGACCACTGCGCGCCGGCCGCCAGCAGCACGCTGGCCACGCCGCTGCGCCGGAAGCGCCGCTCCACTGCGCAGTCGGCAATCCAGCCGGTTTCGGCGGCGGGGGCGAGCACGAGGTTGAGGTAGCCCTTGAGCACGCCGTCTTGCTCGGCCACCAGGAAGCACACGCGCCGGTTCCAGGCATCGGTGAGCTGTGCGGCCTCGCGCGCGAAGGTGACGCGCATGGGGCGCGGCAGCCGCACTGACCGAAAGGTGGCCTGCACCTGGCCCACGCTGGGGTCATCGCGCAGGTCCATTTGCCACACATAGTCGGTGCTGTAGCCATGGTCAAACGTGGCCAGGTG
>JAYUUW010000982.1:0-2037 GCA_043754665.1 Anaerolineales bacterium
GCCGCCAAATTCCGCGCCGAGCGCAACCGCCAGTTGCCGGGCCAACGCCACGCCTTCGTCGCCGCCCACACCGCGCCCCACCGAGACGATTACGCGCGCCGTGTGCAATGGTCGCCGGGCCGGTGGAGTGTGGGGCGTCGGGCCAAGCAGGGTGACGGCGCTTTCAGTGGTCGGCAAATCGCTCACCGTCACTTCGCCCATGCGCCCGCTGTCGGCGTAGGGCGCGGGCAGGGCGGCGAGGTTCACAGTTGCCATTTTGACCGGCGTGGTCACTTCCAGTTCGAGCGCATAGTCGCCGCCGTACACTGGGTGCGCGCCGCGCAGTGTCCGCGTGTCGCCGTCGATCTCAAGCGTCGGCGTGTTGGTGATCAGGCCCGCGCCCAGCCGTTGCGCCAACTGCGCCGCCAGCGAGGTCAGCGCCGCTGGCAGCAGCACGAACTCCGGCTGCTGGGCGGCCACGTAGCCGAGCACGTCCGCCGTGATGTGAGCACGGTCCGCGCCGAGCGCAATGGCCTCTGCCCCGGCGGCTTCATCGGCTAGCACGGCATGGACGTAGCAGCCCAGGCCATCGGCCAGCCGCCGCGCCTCGCCCAGCAGCGCCGTAGCGGCCAAAGCGCCGCCCGCCGCGCTCGGCAGCACAACCCACAGGTCGCTGTACGCCGCGCCGCCTACGTCTTCGCCCAACAAGGCCGAAAGGTCGTCAAGGTTCATCGGCTGGCCTCACTCACGCAGGGCGGCGGCCAACTGCCGGGCCACCTCATCCGCGCTGCCTTCTAGCAACTGGCCCAACGTCCGCTCCGGCGGGTAGCGCTCGCCGCGCCGCGTGGTCTGCGGCCTCAACGCCGCCGCGTCCAGCCCGAGGTCGGCAGCGCTTACTCTTTCAATGGCGGTCGGGTCAGCGTAGGCGCGGATGATATTGGCGGCGGGCGCGAACCGCGGCTGGTTGGCGTTCAGGGCCACTGTTACCACGCACGGTGCGCTAGCCCGCACGCCTTGATAGCCCTCGCTCGCCGTAACCGTCGCCGTGAGCGCCTCGCCCTCGCCTTGCACCGCGTGCGCGTTTTCGATCAGCGCCCAGCCCAGCGCCGCCGCCAGCCGTGGCCCCACCTGCGCCAGGTCGGCGTGGCGCACGGTCGCGCCCAGCAGCACGAGGTCAGCGCCGCCCACGTACTCCAGCGCGCGCTGGACAATCGCCACCATCTGGCCCGCGTCGCACTCGGCCAGGGCCGCGTCGGTGACCCAAAGGGCCCGTGCCGCGCCCATGGCCCGCGCCTGGTAGAGCGCCTCTTCGGCCTCCGCGCCGCCGATGGCCAGAGCGGTGACGGTCTTGCCGTCACCCAGCGCCAAGGCCGCCTCCAGCGCGTTCAGGTCCGCCGGATTGGTGCGGTAAGCCTCGCGATGCATAAAGAGCTTCTGCGCCTTGCGGTTGACCGTAAAGCTGGCCGGGTCGCGCCCGGCGCGCAGCAGCACGAGGTTGTTCATGGCCTGATCCTCACACCGCGCTCTTGCAGCAGTTCCCCGGCGATGACGATGCGCTGGATCTCATTCGTGCCCTCGAAGATCTCGGCGATGCGGGCGTCGCGCCAGCCGCGCTCCAGCGGGAACTCGCGGCTCACGCCCAGCGCGCCGTGAATTTGCAGCGCCCGGTCGATGCAGCGGCTGGCGGTCTCGGAACCGAGCAATTTGCACATGCCCGCCTCTTTGACAAAGGGCCGGCCATTGTCGACCAGCCAGGCGGTGCGGTAGACCAGCGAGCGTAGCGCTTCTACTTCAGTCGCCATGTCGGCCAGCATGAACTGCACCGACTGCATATTGGCAATCGGCCGCCCAAACTGGCTGCGCGCCTTCACCCAGCGCAGGCTGGCCTCCAGCGCCTCTTCCGCGCCGCCCAGCGTGGCCGCGCCCAGCGACACGCGCCCGATGTCGAGGGTCTTCATGAAGGTCACGAAGCCCAGCCCCACCTCGCCCAGCACGTTGGCCTTGGGCACGCGCACTTCGTCAAAGTTAAGCAGCGAGGTGGGCGAGCCGTGCAGGCCC
>JAYUUW010000983.1:0-1537 GCA_043754665.1 Anaerolineales bacterium
CTATACTGTCTGTGGGTGGCATGCTCTCACTCCTGACTTGGCGGTTAGGTCAGTGAGATTGTGCCACCTTTTCTCTTCTAAAAAACCTACCCTTGTAAGAAGGGGGTCGGGGGGTTAGGTCGTCCCTGCCCATTCACTAGAATTTGGTTGATTGCACTCAGCCGCGTTGGGCGAGGGGGACGAAGGCGAGGCCGCGCGGGCCGATGTATTCGGACTGCGGGCGGATGATGCGGCCGGTGGCCTGGTGCTCCAGGCAGTGCGCAATCCAGCCGGCGGCGCGGCTGACGGCGAAGGTGGGGCTGAACAGGTCGGTGGGCAGGTCGAGGCCGTGCAAGAGGAGCGCGGTGTAGAACTCCACGTTGGTTTGCAGCGGGCGCTCCGGATGGCGCTGGGCCAGCAGGCGCAGCGCGGTGGCCTCCACGGCGCGGGCCAGGTCGTAGAGGGCGCGGTCGCCGCCGTTGTCGAAGAAGCGCTCGGCGGCGGCGGCCAGCACATCGGCGCGGGGGTCTCGCACCTTGTAAATGCGGTGGCCGAAGCCCATCAGCCGCTCGCGCCGGTCGAGCTTGGCGCGCAGGTAGGCTTCAGCGCGGTCGGCGGTGCCAATCTCAAACACCATGTCGAGCGCCGGGCCGGGCGCGCCGCCGTGCAGCGGGCCTTTGAGCGCGCCAATGGCCCCCACCAGCGCCGACACTAAATCCGATCCGGTGGCGATGATGACGCGGGCGGTGAAGGTGCTGGCGTTCAGGCCGTGGTCGACCACCGCGTTCAGGTAGGTCTCCAGGCCGCGCGCACGCTCGGCCGGCGGCTCGACCCCGGTGAGCATGTAGAGGTAATTTTCGGCGTGGCCCAAATCGGCGCGCGGCGCGACGACCGGCTGGCCCTGGCACAGCCGCCAGTAGGTTGCCACCAGCGTGGCGGTGCGCGCCAGCAAGCCCGCCCCGCTGACCAGCAGGTTGGGGTCGGCGCTGCCCGGCGCGAGGCTGAGCGTCCCGGCCGCCAGGCGCAGCGCATCCATCACCGGCAGGTGCGCGTCAGCGGCGGCTTGGAGCAGGGGCAGGGCGGCGGGCGGCAGATCGCGCTGGGCGGCCAGCGTGTGTGTGAAGGCCGCAAGTTGGGCGCTGGTGGGCAGCGCGCCGTGCCACAGCAGGTAGGTTACTTCCTCAAACGTCGCCTGTGGCGCGAGGACTTCGACCGGGTAGCCGGCGATGAGCAATTCGCCCGCCTTGCCATCCACGTGGCTGAGGCGGGTCTGCGCGGCGACGACGCCGGCCAGGCCGGACACAAAGGCCGGCGCGGCGGCCGGGGCGGGTGGGGCGACAACAGCAGCAGTCATGGGTAGTTGCCTTTCAATTTACGGGTGTGCGGAGATTATATCGACGGCGCGGATAGAGCGTCAATATTGATTTACAAATCAATATATAATGCGGGCCGAGGAGCAACCTAGTAGAGCGTCAAGGCAAATACTTTGGGTAAAGGGACTTGAGTTTGATACGGGCGTCGGCCGTGGTGAAACGCCAGTGCACGGTGGTGGCATGAT
>JAYUUW010000984.1:0-6588 GCA_043754665.1 Anaerolineales bacterium
GACGGCCTCTCGGATCATGGCCTTATATGCCACCAGCATGGCGGCGCCGCCTCCTTTCGGTGCGTCGATCTCGGCTGGGCGCAGGTGGTGAGAGGCGGATGGGCCCCTGACCACCAAGAGCACTTGCGCACACTCGCATGGTAGGCGCATAGGCCCGGCCGCACCATAGACCACGGCACAGAAACAGGGTATAGAAGCAGGTACAACTGCGGCCTAGCGCCGTTTTCTGGTTTTGCTTGGCTGTCATTCGCGCACGGCCAAGCAGTTCTGCGCATAGCCACACATACATAGAGCGCCCTGCCGTCAAGCTGACCAACACACCGTGACTTATTGGCCCCAGAACGGTTACTTGTCACACTGTCACGGCCTGGGCGAAGCCTTTATTCTGCTCACAAGCCCGCGCCCGTCCGCCGCCCTTTACCAACTGAACAGGCTTTACCGCCCGATTAGGCCCGCCGATTGCTGACGGCTCACCGCCGGCTTTGTGCGGCCGCACCCCCTCAGTTATACTCACCCGCAGACTATGCCACTGATTAACGGATCGTTGCTATATCGCCGCTACCGCATCCTGGCCGAGTTGGGCCGAGGCGGCATGGGCGCAGTCTACCGGGCGCACGATGAGAACCTTGGGGTCGATGTGGCCATCAAGGAAAATCTCTTCGTCTCGCCCGAGTTCGCGCAGCAGTTCCGGCGCGAAGCCACCCTGCTGGCGTCGCTGCGCCACCCCAGCCTGCCGCGCGTCACCGATCACTTTGTCATCGCCGACCAGGGCCAGTACCTGGTCATGGACTTCATCGCCGGCGAAGACGCCCGCCACCGCCTGCGCCAGAACCTCGGCCCGCTGCCCGAGCCTGAGGTGCGCCGCTGGGCGCGCGACCTCCTCGACGCCCTCATCTATTTGCACGGCCGGCCGCAGCCGGTCATCCACCGCGACATCAAGCCCGGCAACATCAAGGTCACGCCTGAGGGCCGGGCCGTGCTGGTTGATTTTGGCCTGGCCAAAGTCCACGACGATGCCCAGGCCACTGCCGCCGGGGCCAAGGGCCTCAGCCCGGGCTTCTCGCCGCCGGAGCAGTATGGCGCCGGCCGCACCGATCACCGCTCGGACCTATACGCGCTCGGCGCCTCGCTGTACGCGCTGCTGACCGCCCAGCCGCCGCCCGACAGCCTGGAGCGCGCCTTGCGCCAGGCCGTCCTGACTCCGCTGCGCGAATTAAACCCTGGCGTGTCGGCTGACACCGCCGCCGCCATCGAGCGGGCGCTGGCCCTCAAGCCCGAGGCGCGCTATGCCACCGCCACCGCTTTTCTAGAGGCGCTGGGCCGCGACGACCGCACCACCGCCGGTCACCGGCTGCCCGCGCTGCCGGTCACGCCGCCGCCCGCTGCGCCCCGGCCGGCTGTCGCCCCGCCAACCGGACCGCCGCCGATGCCGCCCGCCAGCCTACCCATCGCGGCCCCGGCCAGCCCGCCGGCAATGCCGCCTGTGCCACTCGCCGTGGCGCCGCCCCGCCGGCGCTTCCCGTGGGTGTTGCTCATCGGCCTTGGGCTGGTGGTTGGGTTGGCGCTGGCGGCGGGCGCGGTGTGGGCGGCGGGTCTGTTGGCCCGCCCGGCGGCCACCCCCACTGCGGCCCCGGTTACGCTCACGGCCGTGCCGGTGGAAGCAACAGCTACCCTGGCGCCCGCCGCGACCGACACGCCGCCGCCCGCCACCGCCGCGCCAACCGAGGCCGCGAGCGAGACAGCGCTGCCCGCCGCGACCAGCACGCTCAGCCCGAGCGACACGCCGCCGCCTACGGTGACGTTGACGCCTGCTCCCACACCCCTCGGCGGCGGCGCGGGGGCGATTGCGTTCGTCAGCGAGCGCGACGGCCGGCCGCAGATTTATGTGATGGATGCCGACGGCGGCAACATCACCCGCCTCACCAACGTGGCCGAGGGCGCGTGCCAGCCGGCCTGGTCGCCTGACGGCCAAGCGCTCTTGTTTGTCACGCCCTGCGCCGGCAAGCGTGAGCAGTACCCCGGCAGTGCCATCTACTTCATCAACGCCGATGGCACGGGGCTGCGGCCGTTCATTACCCTGTTGGGCGGCGAGTGGGACCCGGCTTGGTCGGCGGCGGGGGTGGCGTTTACCTTCAACGACAACGGCCGCGCGCAGGTGTACCTGGCCGATGCGCAAGGGGCCAACCCGCGCCGCCTGAGCAACGAGCGCTCCGGCGACAGCCAGGCGGTCTGGTCGGGCGATGGGCTGCGGCTAGCCTTCCGCAACAACAGCCGCAGCGGCCAGCCGACGCTCTACTGGATGTTTGCGGACGGCACGTTTGCCGACGGCGGCACGAACCCGGAACCGATCACGCGCGATGTGGCGGCCGGCTACCCGGCCTGGTCGCCCGACGGGCAGTATGTGACCTTTATGGTCGGCAGCGACATTTGGCTGGCCGAGTGGGACCAGCGCGGCTTTGGCGCGCTGCCCCTGACCACCGCCGGCCCGAACGCCGACCCGGCCTGGTCGCCGGACTCGCAGTGGCTGGTGTTTGAGTCGTGGCGCGACGCGGCCCAGCATGACCTGTATCGCATGAGCTTCACCGGCGCCCAGGTCACGCGGTTGAACAACGACGCCGCGCTCGACTATCAACCGGCCTGGCGTCCTTAGCCGGACCCTGGACGATGAGGAGCAAACATGACCGCTAAAATCATTGACGGAACGGCCATCGCGGCCAAAGTACGCGCCCAGGTGGCGGCCGAGGTGGCGGCGCGCGCGGCGGCCGGCAAGCCGCAGCCCGGTTTGGCGACTGTGCTGGTGGGCGAGAACGCCGCCTCGCAGACCTACGTGCGCAGCAAGCAGAAGGCCTGCGCTGAAGCCGGCATCGTCTCTTTTGGGCACGCCCTGCCGGCCACGGCCACGCAAGCCGAGGTGCAGGCACTGGTGGCGCAGCTCAACGCCGACCCGCGCGTCCACGGCATATTGGTGCAGTTGCCCCTGCCCGACGGCCTAGACGAGGAGCAGGTGCTGGCCGCCGTCAGCCTGGAAAAGGACGTGGATGGCTTTCATCCCATCAACATCGGCCGGCTGGCCATGAAGGGCCGCAAGCCGCTGTTCGTGCCCTGCACGCCGGCCGGCTGTATGGTGCTGCTGGAGGAGGCCGGGGCCACCTTCAAGGGCGCGCAGGCCGTGGTGCTGGGCCGCTCGAACATCGTGGGCCTGCCGGCCGCGCTGCTGTTATTGCACCGCGACGCCACGCTCACGGTCTGCCACTCGCGCTCGCACGACTTGCCGGCCATCTGCCGCACCGCCGATATTCTCATCGCCGCCGTCGGCCGCCCAGAAATGGTGAAGGCCGACTGGGTGAAGCCGGGCGCGTACGTGATCGATGTGGGCATCAACCGCATCCCCGACGCCACCCGCAAGTCTGGCTCGCGCCTGGTGGGCGATGTGGCCTATGACGAAGTGAAAGAAGTGGCCGGGGCGATCACCCCCGTGCCGGGCGGCGTCGGCCCCATGACCATCGCCATGCTCCTGCGCAACACGCTGCGCGGCGCCGAACTGGCCGACGGCCATTAGGCGTGCGGCCGCTGGACGGTTCTCAGCGTTCCCGCTAAACTGGCGCCAACTTATACCCCGGATGCAAAACTAGGCCCCTATGCCCACCCTTTTGGTTCGCAACGCGGCCGTGCTGGTCACTATGGACGCCCAGCGCCGCGAAATTGTGGCGGGCGGCCTCTTCGCCCGCGACGGCCGCATTGAGCAGGTCGGCCCCAGCGCCGAGCTGCCCGCCACCGCCGACGAAGTGCTCGACCTGGCGGGCCATGTGGTGCTGCCGGGGCTGGTGAACACCCACCACCACTTGTACCAAACGCTCACGCGGGCGGTGCCGGCGGCGCAGAACGTGGTGCTGTTCGACTGGCTCAAGACGCTCTATCCCATTTGGGCCAACCTCACGCCCGAGGCGATCTACATTTCCACCCTCACCGGGCTGGCCGAACTGGCGCTCTCCGGCTGCACCACCGCCGCCGACCATCTCTACATTTACCCCAACGGCTGCCGTCTGGATGACGAAATCCAGGCAGCCACTGAGATCGGCGTGCGCTTTCACGCCTCGCGCGGCTCCATGAGCCTGGGCGAGTCGCAGGGCGGGCTGCCGCCCGACCGGGTGGTCGAGCGCGAAGATTTCATCCTGCGCGACACGCAGCGCCTGATCGAGCAGTATCACGATGCGCAGCCGGGGGCCATGCTGCGGGTAGTGGTCGCGCCGTGCTCGCCCTTCAGCGTCACCGCCGACCTCATGCGCCAGAGCGCGGCGCTGGCCCGGTCATTCGGCGTGCATTTGCACACCCACCTGGCCGAGACGCTGGACGAAGAGCGCTTCTGCCTGGAGCTGTTCGGCCATCGGCCGGTGGCCTACATGGAAACGCTCGGCTGGGTCGGCCCGGATGTGTGGTTCGCCCACTCGGTGCATGTCAACGACGCCGAAATTCACCAATACGCGCAGACCGGCTGTGGCGTGGCGCACTGCCCGTCGTCGAACATGCGCCTGGCCTCGGGCATCGCGCCGCTGCGCAAGTATCGCGCGGCCGGCGTGAACGTCGGGCTGGGGTGTGACGGCTCGGCCAGCAACGACTCGTCGCACCTGCTGGCCGAGGCGCGGCAGGCGCTGCTGCTGGCCCGCGTGCAGGGCGACCCAGGCGCGCTGACGGCCCGCCAGGCGCTGGAGCACGCCACGCTGGGCGGCGCGGCCGTGCTAGGCCGCGATGACATCGGCGCGCTGGCCCCCGGCATGTGCGCCGACTTCTTCGCTCTCAAGCTCGACCGGCTGGGCTACGCCGGGGCGCTGCACGACCCGGTGGCGGCCACGCTCTTCTGCGCGCCGCAGCAGGCCGACTACACCGTCATCAACGGCCGCGTGGTCGTGCGCGCCGGCCGCCTGACCACCGTAGATGTGCCGACCTTGATCGAGAAACATAACAAGATCGCGCGCGCCATGCTGGAGGCCTAACCCCCATGCCGCCCCGCCAACCCTGGCCCACTGTCTCCCGCGCGTTGGTCGATTGCGCCATGGGCCGCACCCCGGCCGATTTGGTGGTGCGCGGCGGCCGTTGGGTGTGCGTGCAGTCCGGCGAGATCGTGCCCGCTACCGATCTCGCCGTCAAGCACGGCCGCATCGCCTATATCGGGCCGGACGCGAACCACACTATCGGCCCGGCCACACAGGTGATTGATGCCGCCGGCCGCTACCTGGTGCCGGGCCTACTCGACGGCCACATGCACGTTGAGAGCACCATGGTCACCGTCACCGAGTTCGTGCGGGCGGTCGCGCCGCGCGGCACCACCGGCGTCTTTGCCGACCCGCACGAGATCGCCAACGTCTGCGGCCTGCCTGGTGTCCGCCTCATGGTGGATGAAGCCGCGCTCCAGCCCATTAACGTGTGGGTGCAGATGCCGTCGTGCGTGCCCTCGGCCCCCGGCCTGGAGACGCCCGGCGCGGCGCTCGGCCCGGACGAGGTGCGCGAAGCCCTCACCTGGCCCGGCATCATCGGCCTCGGCGAGATGATGAACTTCCCCGGCGTGTACATGGGCGATGAGAAAATGCACGCCGAAATCACCGCCACGCGGGCCGCGCGCAAGACCATCGGCGGGCATTACGCCGCGCCCGACCTGGGCCGGCCGTTCCATGGCTACGTGGCCGGCGGGCCGGAAGACGACCACGAGGGCACGCGCGTTGTGGATGTGGTGGCCCGCGTGCGCCAGGGCCAGCGTGCCATGCTGCGCTTTGGCTCCGCCTGGTACGATGTGGCTGAGCCTATCAAGGCTGTCACCGAGTTGGGGCTGGACCCGCGCCACTTCATCTTATGCACCGATGACTCGCATTCCGGCACGCTGGTCAACGAGGGCCACATGGACCGGGTGCTGCGCCATGCTATCGCGCAGGGCCTGAAGCCCGTCACCGCCATACAGATGATGACGCTCAATACCGCTGAGCACTTTGGCGTGAGCGCCGATGTGGGCCAACTCGCCCCCGGCCGCTACGCCGATGTGGTGCTGACCCGCGATCTGGCGGATTTCCGTGCTGAGCTGGTCATCGCCAACGGCGAGGTGATTGCCGAGAGCGGGCAGTGGCTGGTCGATCTGCCACGCTACGACTATCCGGCCGCCATTATGCAGTCGGTGCATCTGGGCCGCCCCCTCACCGCCGCCGACTTTACGGTGTCCGCGCCCGCCGGTGTGGCCGAGGGCGCCACCGTGCGCGCCAACGTCATCGGGGTGATTGACAACCAGGCGCCGAATCACCACCTGGTGCGCGAACTGCCGGTGCGCCAGGGTCTGGTGCAGCTCGACCCCGCGCAGGATGTATGCTACGCGGCGCTGGTCGAACGTCACCAGGGCACCGGCGGCGTGCAGGTCGCCTTCGTCAGCGGCTTTGACCTCAACGTGCCCTGCGCGCTGGCCTCCACCGTGGCGCACGATAGTCACCACATGCTCGTCATTGGCACCGACCCGGCCGCCATGGCTCTGGCCGGCAACACCTTGGCCGCGCAGGGCGGGGGGCAGTTAGCCGTGCGCGACGGGCAGGTGCGCGCCACCGTGGAACTGCC
>JAYUUW010000985.1:0-2350 GCA_043754665.1 Anaerolineales bacterium
ACCATCACCGCGCCGATGTAGGCCCATTCGATCTGATTGGCCATGCCGCCGAACGGCAGCACGCCCGTGCCTTGCAAGTAGAACATCAGCCCCGCCAGCCCAATCAGTCCCGCGCTTATCAGAAGGTTCCGTTTCATCGCTCGCTCCTTATAGCACCCCGCCGTCTGCCCATAGGATACACCATCCCCCGGCCCCGCCGCTCTGTTTCCCAGGGCAGCGCCCCCACCCGCCGCTTGACAAGTGTACAAATTACACTTATTATAGTGTTCAAGTAACACTATATCCCCCAGGAGGCCGACATGGCGTCACTGATTGCGTTCTACCGCGGGCAGCCGACCGATTATGTGCTGGAGTTTCGCAACGGCCGCGTGCGCCGGGCGGGGCCGGGGCTGGCGTTCTTCTACTGGGTGCCCACCACCACCATCGCCGCCCTGCCCACCACCACCGCCGATGTGCCCTTCATCCTGAACGAGACCACCGGGAACTTTCAGGCGGTGACAGTGCAGGGCCAGCTTACCTACCGCATCGCCGACCCGCGCACCATGGCCGGCATCCTCAACTTCACCGTCCACCCGCGCACGCGGGCCTACCTCTCCACCGACCCCGAGAAGCTCGACCAGCGCATCGTCAACGCCATCCAGGCCCACCTGCGAGCCGAGCTGAGCCAACTGCCGCTGGACGAGGCCCTGCGGCGCTCGGCCGCCATCGGCGGGGCGGTGCTGGCCAAGGTGCGGGCCGATGCCTCGCTGGCGGCCATGGGCGTGGAGTGCCTCAACCTGTTCCTGACGGCCATCAAGCCCGCGCCGGAGATGGCCAAGGCGCTGGAGGCCGAGTACCGCGAGGGCTTGCAGCAGCGCGCCGACCAGGCCATCTACGCCCGGCGCGCGGCGGCCGTGGAGCAGGAGCGGCGCATCAAAGAGAACGAGTTGAACACGCAGTTGCTGCTGGAGCAGCGCCGGCAGGAGTTGGTGGACCTGGAAGGCCAGAACAGCAACAAGCAGGCCGAGTACAACGCCCGCTCGAACGACCTGTGGCTGGAGCCGTGGCGGCAGACCGACCCGCGCGTGCTGCTGGGCCTGGGCTTCAAGCTGCTGGGCGAGAACGCCGGCCGCATTGGCAACCTGACCATCACGCCCGACCTGTTGAGCACCATTCTCGAAGCGAAGAACTGAGAGGCGGCAGACTCAAGGGATGCTGCGCTAGGGACTCAGGGGAAGGGCTGACCTTCCCTTGAGTCCCCCGAGTCCCCAGCCCTTCATTCCCCCGCTCTTATCCCCCTGCGCTCGCGGAGGCAGCCATGATCGACCGCATCGTCGTCATCACGCGCTTGACCGCGCTGGAAGAACTCAAGGCGCGCTTCAACTCCACGGCCCAGGCGCGCTTCTACATCGAGCACCTGGGCGGGCGCTTCGACGAGTACGAAGCCGCCCACACCCGCTACCGCGCGGCGGTGGCGGCCGTGCAGCAGACGCTGCCGCGCGGCCTCAAGACGCACGTCATCGAGCGCGGCTTCCTGCCCAATTACCTGTTTAGCGAGACAGATCTGGTGGTGACGGTGGGCGCTGATGGGCTGGTCGTCAATACGGCCAAGTACCTGACCACGCAGCCGATCCTGGCCGTCAACCCCGACCCGCAGCGCGTGGATGGCATTTTGATCCCGTTCAGTGTGGCGGAGGCCGGCGAAGGCGTGGCGCGGGCCGTGGCCGGGCGCGCCGCCGAGCGGGCGGTGACCATGGCCCAGGCGGCGCTGAACGACGGGCAGGTGCTCTATGCCTTCAACGACCTGTTCATCGGCCCGCGCACCCACACCTCCGCCCGCTACCGGCTAGAGTACGCCGGGCAGGCCGAGGACCAAAGCTCCAGCGGGCTGATCGTCTCGACCGGCGCGGGCTCCACCGGCTGGCTGCAATCGGTGGTCACCGGCGCGGTGCGCGTGGCGGCCGGCGTCACCGGAGCCGCGCTGACGCCGCCCGCGCCGGAGAGCTACCGCCTGCCCTGGGAAGCGGACGAGCTGTACTTCACCGTGCGCGAGCCGTTCACCAGCCGCACCTCGGCCGCCACGCTGGTCTTCGGGAAGCTCACCCCGCGCCAACCGCTGGTGCTGCGCTCCTACATGCCCGAGCACGGCGTGATCTTCAGCGACGGCCTGGAGCAGGACTACGTGGCCTTCAACGCGGGAGCCGTCGCCACCATCAGCGTCGCGGCGCGCAAGGCCCGGCTGATTGTGAAAGGCTGAGGGGCATTAGGGGGTAGCCGCCGTGCCCCCGCACCTGCGCTCGGCCGGCAACCACCACTGCGCATTGTACTTAAACCCAGTTGCTATTTGTGCGTCCCCCGCCTATAAGCGCCG
>JAYUUW010000986.1:0-7024 GCA_043754665.1 Anaerolineales bacterium
CTGGGCCGAGTAGGTCCGAGTTGCGGATTCCTCACCGGCCAAGAGGGAGCGCTAGGCCAAAATACCTGAGGCCGGGTTCGGAATGACAAATCCGGCGGGTGGGTGACGGCCGGCGACTGGTTGAGCCTTGAGGGCTGGCGCGGAGCGCCATGCGCGCTTCGGAATGACAAGTCAAACGAGTAGGCGATGGCCGGCGGCCGGTTGAGCTATTGGCGTTGCCGCACCGCTACGGCGTCAGGCCCTCCGGCAGACCGTCGGGGAACTCGGCGGCAATGGCCTCTTCGATGTGCTCGATGCGGTTGTCGGGGTTGGGGTGCGTGCTGAAGAACTCCGGCTGCTGGTTGGGGCCGCCGGCCGCCGCCAAAATCTCCATCACGCCGATCATGGCGCGCGGGTCGTAGCCGGCCTGCGCCATCCAGCGCACGCCGAGCCGGTCGGCTTCCAGCTCGTCTTCGCGGCCAAACTTCAGATTGACCAACTGGCCGATCAGCAGCGCCACCTGGGCGGTTTGCATGCTCGCCGGGTTGTTGGGGTCGTAAACCGCCATCACGGCCGCGCCGGTCAGACCCTCGGTCAGGTTCTGCTGCGCGATCTGCTCGGCCGAGTGGCGCGCCACCACATGCGTGATCTCATGCGCCAGCACCCCGGCCAACTGCCCCTCGGTTTCCAACTGGTCGTACAGCGCCTCGGTAATGAAAGTCGGTCCGCCCGGCAGCGCGAAGGCGTTGATGGTCTGCGAGTCGTCCAGCAGCGTAAAGCTGTAGTCGTACGGCGAGTCGCCCGCGCCCGACTGAGCAATAATAGCCTCGCCCACCTGTTCCACCTGGGCTTGCCCGGCGCGGTCATCGCTCTGGCCGCCGAACTGCGCCTCCATCTCCGGCGCGGCTTGCAGGCCCAGCGCCACCTCCTGCTCCACGGTAATGTCAATGTGCTGGGTCTCGCCGGTCACCGGGTTGAAGACCTGCGCGCCGAAGTAGCTGATGAGCGCCACCACCGCCAGGATGCCGGCAATCATCAGCCGGCCTGCGAATGAGGAGCGGCCGCCACCGGCCGCGCGTCGGGAATACATAGGCACCTCCTCTATAGGCCAATACCACCCCCCACCCTAAAAGGAATAGCACAAAGCGGCGCGGTTTCCCACCGCGCCGAGTCACACATTGGGATACAGACCGGGGTACAGCTAGCGGCGGGCGTAGAGGAAGATGCCGGCGACCGTGACCAACATGCCGAGCGCAATGCCGGCGGATTGCAGCAGGCCCAGCAGCGGGCGCTCAGCGCCGTAGTGGCTGCCAATGCCTAGCACATCGGCAAAGCCGGTGGCATAGGCCACCACCTGGCCGGTAGCCATCAGCCGCAGGCCCACATCCTCGCGCAGGCGGCGCGGCAGGGCGCGGTGGCGGGTGGCATAGGCATAGGTATAGACGCCGACCGTCATCACCGTGGTGCCGAAGAGGAAGATGCCGATTTGCAACAGGCCGATGCCGGGGGTGAGCCCCAGGCGCACCAGGTCGGGAAAGGTGCCGATGACGAAGAGAAAGAAGCCGAACACCACCGTGCCCACGCCGAAGCGCGCCAGGCGGCTGGTGCTGAGGTTCGGCGCGGCCCCCAGCGGCGCGGCGGCTGGCGCGGCCGGCGGGTCAGCGGGGCCGGGGCCGGTCATGCCGGCAGCCCCCGGCGCAGCACCTTGACCCAGTTTTGGCCAAGGATGCCGGCCACATCGGCGGTGCTGTAGCCGCGAGCGCGCAGCAGCGGGTCGAGCTTTTGCAAGTCGGCCACGGTGTCGATCTCGGCCGGCACGCGCTCGACGCCAAAGCCGCCGTCGAAGTCGGAGCCAATGCCCACATGCGCGGCGCTGCCGGTGAGCTGGCAGATGTAGTCAATCATGGCGACCACCTCCGTCAGCGTGACGGCGTCTTTGCCGTGGGCCGGCAGGTAGCCCGACTTCAAGAAGCGGTTGTACGGCACAATGCCGATCACGCCGCCGGCCTCGGCCAGGCGGGTAATCATCTCGTCGGTCAGCATGCGCTCGGGCCGCGCGAAGTCTTTGAGCAGGGCGCGCGGGTTGGCGTGCGAGGCGATGACCGTGCCCTGGAAGCGGTCGAGCGCCTCCAGGCAGCTCTCGTCCGAGGCGTGCGAGACATCCAGGATCAGGCCCAGCCCGGCCATCAACTCCAGCAGGCGGCGGCCCTCGGCGGTCAGCGGCCCCGGCTCGCCCGTGCCGCCGGCGTAGCGCGTGCCCGCCCACGATAGGCCGATCACGCGGATGCCGCGCGCAAACCAGGCTTCCACTTCCTCCGGCTCGCGGATGGGGTCGGCGCCTTCCATCAGCGGCACCAGGCCAATGCGGCGGCCGGCCTTGTGCGGGCCGTTCCAGGTGGCCAGCACGCGCTCCAGGTCGGGGCGGTTCTCAATGAGCACAAACTCGGGGTGCTCATCGGTCAGGCGGTGATAGTAATCGAGTTGCTGGCCCGCCATCACATGCGCCTCTTGCGGCGTGTTATACGCCTGGCCGTCCCACAGCGCCGATTGAAGGCGGGCCGGCGAGACAAACAGCGTGGCCAAGATCACGGCCACCTGCCCCTGCAAATACTCGGGCAGGCCCAGCAGGGTGTTGCCGTTGCGGGCCGGGGCCTGGCTGTCGGCCTCGGCGGCGCGGGTGTCGGCCACGCTGCGGGTCACATCGCGGCCAAAGGTCAGGGCATTCCAGGCCAAATCTTGGTGGGCGTCAACAATTAGGGGCATCGCACACTCGCCTTACGGTAGAGGGGGTAACGGCACAAACGGCGCCAGGCGGCGGCCGGCCGCATCCAGCGCGGGGCGCAGCCACACATCTTCGAACTGCTGGGCGCGGGCCTCAAACTCGGCGCGCGGCACGCTCACGGTCCAGGTGAGCATCTCTTGCAGAAAGCGCCACAGCAGCGCATGGTCCCACAACAGCGACCACTCGGCGTCCGACCAGCGCCGGCCCAGCAGCTTGGCAATCTCGCGGCGGTAGCGTGCGGCCAGCCGCTCAGCCGGGGCGGGCAGCCCGCCGGTGGCCCACTCGGTGGTCTTAATCATCACCACCAGGTCGAGCACGCCCGGGCCGATGGCGGCCAACTGCCAATCGAGCACCACCATGTCGCCGGTATCGTCGCACACAATGTTGCCGGCCCAAAAGTCGCCGTGCAGCAGCGTGGAGGGCAGCGCGCGCAGCGGCTGGACGATCTGGTCGGCCTGAAAAATCATCTGGCCGATGGTGCCCAAAATCTGCGGCGACTGGGCGATTTGCGGCGGCCACTCATCGCGCACCACCTGGCCCAGCGCCTGGGCCGCGCTATACACATGCACTTCAAAATCGCGCGAGAACGGCCGCGCCAGCCAGGGGTAGGCCGAGAGGTCATCGGCCAAATCCCAAAAGCGCTCGTGCAGGCGGGCCAGCAGCGCCAGCGCCTCCTGAAAGGTGGGCAGGTCCCACTCGCCGCTGCTCTCGGCCGCCTCCACCGCCTCCAGCACCAGCCAACTGCCGGCCGCGTCGGCCGCAATGAGGGCCGGGGTCGCCATGGGCAGTTGCAGGGCCAGCGAGCGGTACAGCCCGGCCTCGCGCACGCCGGGGTTGGTCAGGCCGGGCCGCCCCGCGCCCACCAGTTCTTTAACCACGCACGCCAGGCTGAACGGCTGGTCGTACAGCGTGTATTCCACCTGCACGCCGCGCACGCCCAGGGCAGCGTGGTTCGGCCGGCGCGGCTGGGCCAGCGGCTGCTCGGTCAGCGTGCGCACATGCAGGGCCGGCTCAGCCAGGTACCGGCGCAGGCCGGCGGTCAGTTCGGCAACCGAAAAAGGCCAGGCCACGGGTCTCCGTTAGGCGGGCGGCAGCGTGGTGGGCGGCGCCATGGTCGACTGCCGGAAGTACAGGCGCACAAACTCCTCGGCAATCTGGCCGGGCTCCACCAAATCAGCCTTACCCTGCGACACCAGGTAGTGCCGGTGATCCATCACCCACAGGTAAAAGTCGGCCTCGGTGCGGCGCGGAAAGGCCTTAAGGATGGCGCTGGTGCGCACCACCTGGAGCACGGGTTGATAAACCGTATCATACCAGTGTTCAACCGCTTCGTTCTCCTCTACGTAACGCTTGTAGTCGAGGCCCATGAAGTAGCGGTGCACGGCAATGTGCTCGAGCATGCGCTCGTAGCCGCCCAGAATGGTAACGCTGATGACCGTGCCGGGGCGCAGGTGGTCGAGGCCGGTGCGCTCCAGAAACTCGACCGCCGCGCCCAGCACCTCCAGGTCGTCCGACTGCAGGTCGGGCGTCACCGGCACCTTCACATGGCACTCGCGCACTTCGGCGTCGATGTATTCCTGGCCCTGCTCCCGCGCCACCGACACGCGGTGGTGGCCATCCACCACAAAGTAGATGTCGCCCACCTGGTACAGCAGCACCGGCGGCAGGCTCACCTCGTCGTACCAGGCGCGCGACACGCGCCGCCAGCGGCTGGCGGTGTGGGCCTGGGTCGGCAGAAAGGCGCGGTCAAAGTCGTTGTAGCGGTTGACGCTGCCGAGAATCCGGTCGAGGCGCACGCTGTGCAGGCCGCGATAGATGGGGCCGCCGATGCGCAGTTTTTCGCGCACGGCCTCGAAGGCCAGCAGTTCGTTGCGGCGGCCGGTGAGCAAAGCCAGCAGATCGCGAAAGGCGGCTTTGGTGCGGGCGGCGTTGAAGTCGGCCTGGGCGCGCACGCTGCTCAGATCAGGCATGGGGGGCCTCCCATTCAATGACGCGATAGGGATAGACGTTGATGACTTGCGTGTCCTGATAGCGGGTGCTGGTGGTGATGTCGGAGCGATAGACGTGCGAATGGCCGTGCAGCAGCAGGCGCGGCCGGAACACCTCCATGAAGGTGCGGAAGGCGCGGAAGCCGGTATGGGCCAGGTCGGTGTCGTCGTGAATGCCGCGCGGCGGCGCGTGGGTGACCAGAATGTCGAGGTAGCGGCCGTGGCGCAGGCGGTTGGCCAGCAGGCCGGGGGCCAGCCGCAGCAGACGGCTGTTCATTTCGCCTTCGGTGTATTGGTGCACGCCCTCGTTGTTGTAGCGCATGCTGCCGCCCAGCCCGGCCAGCAGCAGCGGGGGCGGCGTGGGCGGCGGCGATATGTCGGCCTTGAAAGCAGCGGCGCGCGAGTCGAGCGCTTCGCAGCCTTCGGCGCGGTGGACCACGCGGCCGTCGCTGTGGTACTGGTCGACCTTGTCGTGGTTGCCGGGCACGTAGTACAGCGGCACGTCGAGCATGGTGACGATGTATTCGAGGTAGTAAAACGGCAGGTCGCCGCAGCCGATGACGAGTGCCACGTCGCGGAACTGCTGGCGCACGCGCGGGCTGTAGAGCGCTTCGACGACTTCGTCGCTGATGGCGAGGATTTTCACCCGGGCGTTCCGTCGGGCGGCGGGTCGCCGGCAAGCTCAAGATCCCACTGGCGGCCGTAGTTGGTCTGGAGCTTGGCGAGGATGGCCTGTTCCAAGTCAATGCCGGTGACGCTGGCGAGTTGGAGCAGGTAGAGCGCCACATCGGCCAGCTCGCCGGCCAGTTCGGCCGGAGGCGCCTGGTCGCGCCACTGATACAGCTCCAGCACTTCGGCCGCTTCAATGGCGAGGGAGGCAGCCAGGTTGCGCGGGGTCTGCGGGCGGCGGCTGTCGCTCGCATACCAGCCCTTGGCCGTGACGAAGGCGTGCATGGCATCCGTGAGCGCGCGCAGGTCCATGCCAGAAAGTATAGCAGAAGGCGCGGGTGAGAGGTGAGAGGTGAGAGGTGGGAGGTGAGAGGTCGGAGGTCGGAAGTCGGAGGCGGCGTGTTTGATCATGGCTCAGACACACGCCTGCCGTCACCCACCCACCGGATTTGTCATTCCGAACCCGGCCTCAGGTATTTTGACCGAGCGCTCCCTTTTGGCCGGTGAGGAATCTGCAACTTCGCACGGAGTCAGCACCCGCGACCATCCACCGTCCGCCCTCAACAAAACCGGCCCGGCAGACGCGAGTCGACCGAGCCGGTTAGAACAGCGAAAGATGGCGTTAGGCCGTCTTCTTCGCGGCCTTCTTGGCGGCGGCCTTGGGCGCGGGCAGCGCCTCCGCCTTGGTGCTCACGATGCAGTTGTCGGTGCCGTGCTCGTTGGGCGCGTAGGCGTCGGCCTGCCAGTCGTTGTGCCAGTCTTGGCCGTTGGCAAAGTAGCGGTAATGGTAGGTGTGGCCCTCGTCCAGCGTGACCGCGCCCGACCAACTGCCGTCGGCGGCCGCCTTCAGCGGGTCTTGCGTGATCGACCAGTTGTTGAAGTCGCCCACCAGCGCCAGGTCGGTGACGCCGGCGATGGCGGGCATGCTGAAGGTGACGCGCACCTTGCCCCGGCCGAGTTTACGTTTGGTGATAGGCACAGACTGCTCCTTCGGTCCTTAAGCCGGCACCGCGTCGGTCAGGCGGGCCGCCGCGCGCAGGCCGGCCGCGCGGTCAGTATTTTCCCAGGGCGCATCGATGTCGGTGCGGCCAAAGTGGCCGTAAGCAGCGGTGCGCTGATAAATCGGGCGGCGCAGGTTCAGGTCGCGGATGATCGCGCCGGGGCGCAGGTCGAAGTTCTCGGCCACCAGCCGGCTGATCTCGGCGTCGTCGATCTTGCCGGTGCCGAAGGTCTCCACGTTGATGCTCAGCGGGTGCGCCACGCCGATGGCGTAGGCAATCTGGATTTCGCAGCGGTCGGCCAGCCCGGCGGCGACGATGTTCTTGGCGACCCAGCGCGCGGCGTAGGCGGCCGAGCGGTCGACCTTCGTCGGGTCTTTGCCCGAGAAGGCGCCGCCGCCGTGCCGGCCCATGCCGCCGTAGGTGTCCACGATGATCTTGCGGCCGGTCAGCCCGGCATCGCCCATGGGGCCGCCGATGACAAAGCGCCCGGTGGGGTTGACATAAATATTAAGTTTGCTGTCGCGCAGCTCGGCCGGGATGACGGGGTAGATGACGTGCTCGATGATGGCGGCGCGGATTTCTTCCAGGCTCAACTCGGGCGCGTG
>JAYUUW010000987.1:0-2389 GCA_043754665.1 Anaerolineales bacterium
TTCGTCACAAGCGCCGGCGCCCAAAACGCTGATTCTCCGAAGTCTCGGAGTCATAGACCGAAGTCTCGTAGTAATGTGAAGTCTCGTAGTAGTACTAAGAGGGGATGAACAATTGCGTGGCGAGGTGCGGGCTGAGGCTGTAAATTCAAATGAGTGGAACTTTGTGGTTGGTGGGGGTGCAGGGCTTTTTGAGAAACTGGATCGAATGCCTGTTAAGTTGGAGAACATATCCCATATATTCGTCGGGCTGCAAACGAGTGCTGACACCGTCTTCCTTTTCAAAGATGTGCCAGCCCTTACTATGCCAACTGCCACTGTGTATTCCAAGGAGCTAGGTCGGGAAGTCGTCATTGAATCTGCCTTGCTAAAACCTGTCGTACGTAGCGGTGATATTGGGCGCTATTGGGCGAACCCAACGGCCTATGTACTATTCCCATACATAGTCAAAGCTGGGTCGGCAGCGCTAATGCCTGAGCGAGAACTGAAGAAGACGTACCCGCTCACGTGGGCCTATTTGGTGCAAAATAAGCGCCTCCTTTCAGAACGTGAGCACGGAAAATTTAAGGACACAGGGTGGTACCAACTCTATCCCAAGAATCTCAATCTGTGGGAGCAGCCCAAAATCCTCATCCCCTATATGATCCAAAACTTGGCGGCTTATGCGGATTCGGCAAGGCTGTATTTTGTAAATGTGACCACGGGTGGCTTCGGAATTACGATTGATGAAAAGAATGGATCACTTTCATACTTCACGGGTTTGCTCAATAGCCGTGTCTTGGACTGGTTTCTGAAGCGAGTCAGTACTACTTTCCACGGCGGTTACTTCGGGGCCGGTAAGCAAGCGTTGGTTCAGCTCCCTATCCGTCCTATCGACTTCTCCGATAAAGCTGACAAGGCGCGGCATGATCGGATGGTGCAGTTAGTCAATGCCATGCTGGCGCTGCACGGCCATAAGGCGGCGGCCAAGACGGTCACCGAGCAAGAACAAATCCAGCGGCAGCTTGACGCCACCGACCGGCAGATTGACGCGCTGGTGTACGAACTCTATGGGCTGACGGCGGAAGAGATCGCGGTGGTAGAAGGAAAACGAGCGCCATGATGACCACGCACCTCGGCCCTATCCCCGTCAACAAGATCATTCTGTGCGCGGCGGACGCGGGCGTGGGGGCGCAGAGCGCCACGCCGGAAGCGGCGGGCCAGTGCTTTCCGGGCGCGGCGTGGGTGGGCGCGGTGGGGGCCGTGGCCGAGCGGGTAGGCGCGCGGTTTGTCATCCTGACCACCGGGCACGGGCTGGTGCGCGCCAAAGACGTCATCGCGCCGTACGATCTGCCGATCCACACGCACGCGCACGAGGTCGATGTGTACTGGCGCACCACCATCCCGGCCGTGCTGCATGCGCACAAGCACGCGTTGATGCTGTTTTATGCTGGCGGCAGCCCGCGCGATGTGTACCTGGCGCACGGGCTGCCCCATCTGCGCGAGTTGGGCATTTCGCTGCTGACGTTTGGGCGGCCCAACATGGTGGATGTGGATCAGTTGGAGCCGGTGGTACACGCGCTGTCGGCCGGGACCACGCTGGAGGCCATCGCGGCGCGGCTGAAGCACCCGAACCGCTTGCAGTTCCACTATCACCCGTAGGCGGCGGCTGGCGGTTAAAACCGCAGCAACACAAGGCGAAGCCCGCCTGCGCGGGCTTTGGGATAGAAACTGACTGACTTGAGTCTGAGCGATGGCTACTAATACACTCCCCCCGCAGCGCTGGGTGCGGCCGTTTTCGCGGGAGCCCGGCCATTGGAAGAAGCAACTGCCGGGCAAGGCGCTGGCGGTGGCGGTGAGGGGCGACGTGGCCGCGCTCGGCCGGCTGCTGGCCGACAACCCGGCGGCGCTGAACCAGCGCGGGCCGCATGGCCGCACGCTGCTGTGGGAGGCGGCGCGGCACGGGCACACGGCGGCGGTGGCCTGGCTGCTGGCGCGCGGCGCGGCGGTGGACGCCACCGGCGCCTACAACACCGAGAGCCTGGTGCAACTGACGCCGTATGTGGCGGCGCTTTACTACCGGCGGCCGGCGGCAGCGGCGGCCCTGTTGGCGGCGGGCGCGCAGTTAGATATTTTCCGGGCGGCGTTCGTGGGCGAGGCGGCGCGGGTGGCGGCGCTGCTGGCGGCCGAGCCGGACCGGCTGAACGCCGTTGACCCCGACGACGAGATTTACTACGTGACGCCGCTGACTTTCGCGGTGGTGGGGGGGCAGGCGGCGCTGGCGGCGGACCTGATGGAACGCGGGGCGGACGTGACGCCCTACAGCGCGCAATTGCTGTTCCTGGCGGCGCGGTTGGGGCCTCAGCGCGGGGCGCGCGCGATGGTGACGCTGCTGCTCGACCACGGCGCGGAC
>JAYUUW010000988.1:0-4449 GCA_043754665.1 Anaerolineales bacterium
CGCCGTACCTGCTCCATGTACAGGGCCGCCGCCGCCTGGTCATTGATTGAGACGTTGTAGGTGTCACCACCGCCGGCGGGGCCGCCGCTCATGGCCTGCCGCGCTTCGCTGTTGCTCAGAATGCGCCCATCCATGGCCGGGATGAACGGCTCGGGGCCGTGCTCGCCAACCCAGTAAGGCTCGCCGGCGGAGACCGGGCCGCCCATGGCGCGGCCAGAGCCGTGCTCGTAGCCGTCGCTGCCATAGGTGGGCGTGCCGTTGCTGGTGTAGACGGTCACAGCGTTGGTGGTCACCGTGATCACCCGCCCGTCGATGCCGTCGAGCACATCGGCATAGCCTTGCGCCGCTTCGGCGGCTTCGATCATGCTGTCCTTGGGCACGGTGACCGGGATAATGCGGCCGTCCACCTCATCCAGCACGCCCTCAAAGTCATCGGCTTTATCACGCGCGATCGCAAACGCCGGCGTGACCTGGTCCCTGATGGCGATACCCAGCTCGGACATATCCACCTGGCCGTCAGCGGCAGCGGCGTTTAGGTTGCCAATCGCCGTCGCCATGTCCTCGGGCGCAACCCGACCGGCCACCATGAGCGCAGTCAACTCGGCTGTTCCGCGCGCCAGCGCCAGCGACTGCGGCGTGACGATGCCGAACGCCAGGCCAACGCCTTCGATGGCCGTTTGGTACTCCGCTTGCGTGATCAGCCCGGCATCAAAGGCCGCTTCGATCTGCGTCATCTGCGCCCGCGCCAGTTCGGCGGTCGTGGCACCCTTTAGCGCCTCAGCCAGATTGTAGTAACCAACTACGCGCGCATCGAGCGATGTTTGGGCGGCGGACTGAGCGGCGGCGGATCGCTCAGTCGCTATCGCGTTCGCTTCTGCTGTCGAGGCCATTGCGGCGACGGCAGTGGCGGCCCGCTCAGATGCCGTGGACCAATCCATAGTCTTCTGGCCCACCACGCCCAGCGCATCGGCATAGCCCTGGTAGCGAGCCGCGTCGGCCTCGGCGGCTATGGCGGCATCGGCCTCAGATTCCATCAAGGCCCGGGTCTGTAGACCAGCCACGTAGGCGGCCGCGCCAAACTCAGCCACATTGTGGGCTGCCTTGAAATGCGCCTCATCCAGCAGACCGATCTTGTCCGCCCACTGTTGGGATTGGTCGATAGAGAGCTGCATGGGCAGCTCGCCGGCTTGCATCAGCCGAATCATGTCGGCCTGCATTTCATTCAATTGGCCGGACTTGACCGCCGCATCGAGCAGGCCAGCGCTGTAGTCTTCGTAGCTGTCGGCGGTGGCGATCAGGCGCGCTTCCTGCTCATCGAAAGCAATGCCGATCCGGCGCCCCCAGGTAACTATTAGCGCCATTGTGTCAGCCACTTTTATCAGTGGCGGCAGCAGCCGTTCAGTCAGAGACACCTTGACCCCCAGCACGGAGTCACTCAGATCATCCATCGCAATTTCGTAATTGCGGGCTGACTTCACCGCCGCCTCATCCAACACGATGCCGAGCGCTTGGGCCTCTTCACCCATGGCCGCGATGCCGGCCGCGCCCTGTTCCATCAGGGGGGCGAGCTCAGCGCCAGAGCGCCCAAAGTTGTCCATCAGGAACTTGGTGCGCTCAATAGGGTCTTGAATGCTGTTGTACTCATCGGCCAGCTCGCCAATGCCATCGATGGTTGGCTTGACGCCCTTGCGAATGGCGGCCTCCAACGCGCCCTGCAAGCTGCCGGCCGAAATGCCCACGTCGTCGGCGGCTTGAATGAGCTTGCTGGACTCCTCGGCGCTGGACCCGATGGTGCGGGACATCTCGCGCACCTGGCCGGCCAGCTCGACCACTGGGTTGATCGTGGCGTCGATGGCGCCCTTGATGGCGCCGTAGCCCTGTTGGGCCAGGCCGAGCGCCGACGACAGCTCGGTAAAGGTAGTTTTGGCCAGGCCGACAGCCCCGCCGGTCTTCTTCAGGTCGCCGGCCAGAGCGCCCAACTCAACGCGGGCGCCCTTGCCGTCGGCATCAATGATAATTTTTAGGCGGGTGTCAGGCATTGTTATCTCCCGCCGCCCCATCCGCTGGCACCGTCAGTGCAGCGCTATAGAGCTGGTCAATCTGCTGCGCATACTGGGCCACACGCCAGGGCTCTAAGTCCGGGATGTCTTCCACAGACAATTTCGGGGCGACGATCCAGCCCGCCTCGACCGCCGCTCGCACGACCTTGCCGGCATATTCAACGGGCGAGTTGCCCAGCTTGGATTTTGCGACGATACCTACGAACTTCTCAACGTCGCGCTGCCGCAGTGTCTCGGCGTTGAATTTGAGCACCAAGTCAGATTCAGTGGCCATGCGTCTCTCCTGCTGCTAATGCCGGCGCTTGCGCGTCGGCCGGACCCAATTGGTATGCTTTTGCTTGGCGCTTCAGCTTCAAAAAAATGTTGATTTCCTCGCCGCAACTGCCGCACTGCCAAACGCCGTCTACGCAGCGATAGGCGCGGGGCACCAGGTGGCAGGCTGGACACTCGCCCCGCGGGCGCGCCAGGCGCTGCGCGTCTTCCGGGCGGGGCGCCATTTCTTGCAGCACGCCGGCCACAGCGGCCGCCGGCGCACTGCCGAACGTCTGGCCACGCGCCTCGAGGCGGGCCTGCACATGCCGGATTGCATTGGCGTCATGGACCATCGGCGCCAGCAGCCGGGCGACCCCTTCGTTCTTCACTCGCTGGCCAGTGAGCCCGGCAACTTCTTGCGCCGTCGCCGCAGCGGCCATCATGCGCCGGCCATGCCGAGCCGTGAAGGCAAAGGTCGACTCGGTATACATCTCGAAGGTGGCAAAGCCGCGCAGACGATAGCCGCAGCTGTCGCGGATCTCGATGAGCGCCAGGCCAACGGCCATGAACGATTGCAGGCCGTCGCGCACAATCTGCTCGAGCTGCTCAAGGTGAGTCGGTGACACCAGCACAACATCGTTGGAGTAGGCTAGGGCGGCGGTCATCGGCGGATTCCCCGGGCCGCAAAGGCCGGCGGGTTCCGATAGCTGGTAACGAACGTTTGGTGCTCGTCGGCCCGCTCAGCAAACCAGACGGCCAGCGCCACGGCCAGCACCATATCGTCATGCGAGCCCTCGCGCCACGAGCCGTATGTGTCGTTGGCGCTGGCCGTGATCTTCACTTGGAAGGCCAGCAGCTCCTTGACCAGCGCCGGCACTTCGGGCAGCCCCTCGGCGAACTTCAACCGGCTCGCCTGGAGCAGCACCTGCAGCGTGCTTACCAGGTCGCGCTTAGGCACGCCGAAACCGTTAGACTCGTCGCCGGTGACGCCCACTCCACCAGTGATCGTCACCGGCACGGGGCTCAGGCCCGCGCCGCGCAGCATATCCACAACCGGGCGGCCGACGCCGGTCTGGTCCACGACGAGGGCCGGCGCCGGCGGTGGCAGCCGGGCCATCAGGGCGGCCACGTCCTTGACGATGGTCGGGTAGCTGGTGCCCAGCCGCCACCGCTGCAAGTGTCGCACGTGGTACACCGGCCGGCCGGGGACGTGCGTCACCCGATCGAATTCGTCGACAACCTGCTCGAGCGGTTTTACCTTCTCCGCAATGGCCAGCGCGCTATAGTCTTGCGCCTGGCCCAAGTCCAGGCCGATGCAATAGAGAGTCAAAGGTCACACTCCTCCAAACAGCGGCAGCACGTCGGCGCTGATCGCCGCCGCGATCAGGTCGAAGCCAAACACCTGATCCACCGTCTCGCAGAACTGGCAGAGATATTCCTGCCGATACCACATGTCGCCGAGGGCTGCCTGCTCTTCTTCCAAAAAGGCCGGCGTAATGCGCGGTACGTCCGTCGCCGGCACTTCGACCCGCTCCCACCCCGGACCTCCGTTGGTGAACTCCTCGAAGAAGTGTCCGCGCTTGCCAAAGGGCGTGGTCATCAGCACGAGCCGGCCGTCGCTCACCGCCAGCATGGGGCGCATGGCGCGGTACAAGTCATCGGGCACGCGGGCGGCCTCGTCTTCGATGATGAGCGTGGCGCCGCTGAAACCGCGGATAGTGGCCTCGCTACCAGGCAGGCTGACGATCCGCGAACCGTTGCCCAGCGCGCAGCTCAGGCGGTTGTCCTCCGGCAGGCCAGGCGGGTCGGGCAGCTTGCCCAGCCAATCGCTCACCTTGCGAAACAGCTCCGACGACTGGCGCAGCGAGGGGCTCACCAGCAGCACCAGCGCGCCCGGCCAATACAGCGCCTCATGCACCGCCAGCAGCGCGGCCGTGGTGGACTTGCCCGACTGGCGTGAGCAGTTCCAGAGCGCACGCTTGCCCTCCCAGCGCAACGCGGCGGTTTGCCACACGTCGGGCTCGAAGCCCAGCGAGCGCGCGAAGGCTACCCGGTCCAGGGCCAGGCGCAGATCATCAGCCAGCAGCATTCGCATCTCCCAGCGCGCCAACGACGGCCGCCCTGGCAAGGGGGTAGG
>JAYUUW010000989.1:0-3395 GCA_043754665.1 Anaerolineales bacterium
CTAAATCTCTTCGTCGGGCTTGTGGCCCAGCCGGCTCACCACGCCTGTCCGCTGCAAAATCCCCGCCAACCTCCAAGCCGGCAGGCCAGCCGGCAGAGCCCCGCTGATCGTGGCTGTGCGGCCGCCCCCTACATGGCGGAGACCATGTTCTGGTGGAAATTCACCACCATGCCTTGGCGATGAGCATAGCGCTCATCAGAGAAGACTTTGTCGCCGCGCAGATGAAACACCTCGTCAATGCGGGCGCCGGTCGAGGTGATGAACCGCAGCGCTTGGCCATACTGGGCGTCACGTCGGCCGATGCAGTCTGTGATGGCCTCGGCTTCGTCGGCCACGTAGGCGCCGCGATGCACCTTGGTCGGGTCCACGGCCCACTCGGCGGGCACAATGGCTTCGTTGATCCATCCCGGGTGGCCAGGGCTTCTTCGAGCTTGCGTAGGCAAGCGAGGTAGGTGCAGACCGTCGAGGGCGCGCAGGTAGCCGCCTTCTCGGCCAGGTACTCGGTGATCAGTTCCGGGTCCAGGTCGCTGAACTGTCGGATGCCGGGGTAGTGCTCGGCGACCCAGTGGGTCAGCGTGATGGCCCGGTCGAAAACCGTATTCAGGTAGCCGTCGCTGAACACGCCGGGGACCGCCTGGCCGGGCCGGTGCCCGTGCAGGCGCTTGGCGGCGTGCTTGGAGTGGCCGCGCTCGTCCACGGCCTCCAGGGCGTACTGGATTTGCCCGCGCCAACTCTTTTGTCCCATGTTTTCTTTTCGCTTCGTCCAGGCGCAGCCCGGTCGCCGGTCTCGGGGGCCGCCGCCCCAGTTACCTTTCCTATCCGCTGCGTTTTTTGCCGCGCTCTGTGGCGCGGTTGTCAGTTGAGATTTCGCTGCCAGCCCGGTGGGCCGACGCAATCGGCGCTTGGTGGTGCTGAGTTCCTCCTGGTCGTGCGCCTCCCCGCCGCGAGGACGCCAGGTTTCGGCGGGGAGCATCAAAGGCCAGCCCAATGGCTGGGCCTGGCTAGGTCTCAGTCGCGATGGCTGCTGGTGTTCAAGCAGCGCAACTGTGATCACCACCGTGTGTGGCACGCAAAGCAGCAGGCGGGAGCGCGGCGTAAGCGAAGCAAAAGCCGGCATACGGGAAGGCATCGCCTTGAGGCGAGTGAGATGCTCCATTTGTAGCGTGGAAACGGGTTGGGTGCTCCGAAAATGGTCCGAATTACTTCCGAAGTCAGGACAGCGGCTAACTGCGCCGCTGGATCTCGCGGCGGAAGACCTCCACGGTGGGGTCGTCGGGCATGGCGCGCGCCCACATGTCGAGCCAGCTTTGGGCCTCGTGCGGATTACCGTCGGCCAGGCTAGTCTCAATCAGGCCCATGGCCACCGCGGAGAATTCGCTCAAGTGCATGCGCCGGCGCGTCAGCAGCGGTTCGAGCAGGGCGCGGGCTTCGGCCACCTCGCCGCGCTGCGCCGCCACGCGCCCCAGCGAGGCCCGCGCGAACAGATAGTCGGGGTGGCGCTCCAGGATCGTGCGCCATATGGGCTCGGCCTCGGCCTGGCGATTGCGGGCGGCGAAGGTGGCAGCCAGGTTGTTGAGCAGGTCGGGCGCGTTGGGCTCGTGCGCCAGGGCTTGGCGCAGCACCGCCTCGGCCGCGGCCATGGCGCCGGCCTGCATGTGCTCCACTGCCTGGATCAGCAGGCGCTCCACCGGCCGCGGATGCGCGCGGTCGCGCACCGGTTCGCCGTGGATCTCAATCCCCAGCAGCAGCACCTCGGTCCACTCCCCTTCGCGCCAGACCCGCACCCGCCCGGGCGGCAGCGCACCCTGGGCGACAGCCAGTTGGGCCGCGTACAGCCGCTGCTCGTCGGTTCCGGCCTGCCCCAGGGCAAAGTCCTTAGCCGCCTGCGCCAGCGCGGGCAGGGCCGCCGCCTCGACGATCACCAAGGCGAACTCGCGCATATCGGGCGCGCCGCGCGCCAGCCAGTCGGGGAAAAGGGCCTCCAGCTCGGGATGGCGGCGCAGGTAGCGCCGGATCGGACCTTGCGCCGCCGCCCCCGTCCGGCCAGCGCTCACTTCTTGCTGCAGCTCCCGCACGGTGGTGGCGGTCAGCCAATAACCGATGCCGTATGCCCAGGGTCCGTTCCGCTGCCCCACCGGCTGGTCCAAATCCGCGCGGTTCTCGTGCGCCAGGCTCAGCCCCGGCTCGCGCTCCAGGGCTTCGCGCCACCAGGTGCGCGCCTCCCACTCATGGCCCAGGCGCAGCGCGGCCACGGCCGCCAGGTGCCAGAGCGCTCCCTCGTGCGGGCCGGTGTCGCCGGCTGGCGTGGTCAGGTGCGCTTGAAACAAGGCGTAGATATCCTGGTCCATTCCGAGAAAACTGAGCGCCTCGGCCTTCTTCAGGGTGCCGTCCATCGCCGGGGCGGTGGAGGCCAGCAAGCGCTGCGCGACGGCGCGGCCTTCGTCGAAGCGGCCCAGCAGCGCCAGCAGCCGGGCGCGGTTCGAGAGGGCGTGCACGTTGTCCGGCTGGATCGCCAGCACGCGCTCGGTGGTGGCCAGGGCCTCCTCTCGCAGCCCATCGCCGGCGTAGGCCTGGGTCAGGTTGTTGAGCACCGGGGCCACATCGGGTTTGAGGCGCAAAGCCGCCTGCGCCACTTGCCGAGCGCGGAGAAATTCACCCCGGGCCAGATGCACCTGCACTTCTTCATGCAGTTCGGCCAGCTTCAGCCCGGCGCCGCCTGCCAGACCCATCTCCGCCAAGATCGCCGGCATACCCTGCTCCAGTTCCGCCAGCAGTTCGCGCGCCTCGGCCGCCTGGGCGTGATCGGGCGCCAGGCGCAGAAAGTCGCGCAGGGTGCGCAGGGCCAGAGTGGGCAGGCCGGTGGTCACATAGGCGGCGGCCAGGGCCGGCCGCAGGTCGTGCTGGCGCGGGGCCAGCGCCAAGAAGCGTTCGGCAGCGCGCTGGTAGCCGGACAGATCGTCGAGTGCATATTCCACATTTACGAGCCGTGCCCACACGTCGGCTTCGTTGGGAAAGCGGCCGGCCAACTCATCGAGATGATCGCGCGCCGCCGGCCACGCTTCGCGCTCCATCAGTTGGTCGGCCAGGCCTAGGCCGTCTAGCAGCCGGCGGGAGAGGGTGGGCAGGGCGAGCTTGGGCGGTGATTTCTTTTTAGCCATGTGATCCTCAAACGCAGACAGGTCGCGGCAGTGGCAGCGGCAGCGCCGCTGCGGAGCGAGTATCACCCGGGGCGCGCGGGTGTCAAATCGAGCTAAGCCTTGGCGTCGCGCGCCCAGTGACTGGTGATTGAGCGTCGCCTTAGGGTTTGTCCAAAAATAACTTGTCCGTTTTGATGTAAGCTCAGGGTCCAACGGCATGCCGGAGTGCCGGCTAGCGCAGGACCGTAAGCCATGAGC
>JAYUUW010000990.1:0-7026 GCA_043754665.1 Anaerolineales bacterium
CGCCCTCCAGCCCGAGTGGAGCGACGGCCACAGCGCCGGCATTTACACCTGGACCTACCTGCGCGCGCTGTGCCCGTGCCCCATCTGCCGCGCCGAGCGCGCCGCGGCGGCGGCCGGGTAGGGCGCGCCGCCACAAAAAAGGCCCGGTCCTGAACTCAGGACCGGGCAGCGTGCTCGCTATGCAATTGTGACGCCGCCGCCCTAGCGCGACTTAATCGGGATGACCTTCGGGCGCACCGCCTCGGCCTTGGGCAGCGTGAGGGTCAGCAGGCCGTTCTCAAAGACGGCCTCGGCCTTGTCGGCCTGCACCGGCACGTTCAGTTGCAGGGTGCGGCTGAACCGGCCCCAGGCGCGCTCGGCGATCAAGTAGTTCACGTCCGCCAGCGGCCGCGCAAACTCGCCGCGCAGCGTCAGGGTGTCGCCTTCCATGGTGATCTCCACCTCATCCGGCTTCAACCCCGGCACGGCCGCCTTCACCACGACCTCGTGATCGGTGGTGTACGCCTCAATGGGCAGCCGCAGCTCGGCCGTGTTCCCGTCGTTCGCCTGCCCATAGCCCCCGACGAAGGAGTCTTCCATGAGCCGGTTCATGGCTTCGCGCAGGCTGACAAACTCACGACTGGGGTCCCAACGACTTACGGTGTTCATCTCAGGTTTCTCCTTTCGTTTTGTCGAACCTGCGCGCACTATAAATCGTCCACGTTAACGCTTTGCAAGATGTGTATCAGCGCTTTGTTAATGCTCTCGCGGTGATCAACCAAAAGGCCCGGTCCTGAGCTCAAGACCGGGCCTTTCCATTTCAATTCGGGGCCAATGCGCTGGCCGCTGGGCTATGCTGGCGTCTCCGCCCCGCCGCCCTCGGCCGCCGCGCCCTCGCGCTTGAAGTCGACAAACCGGTAGCCCACCCCCCGCTCGGTCAGGATGTACTTGGGGTGCGCCGGGTCCGCTTCCAGCTTCTGCCGCAGGTAGTTGATATACAGCCGCAGGTAGTGGGTTTCCTCGCGGTACTCGTAGCCCCACACCTTGGCCAGCAGTTGGTCGTGCGGCACCACCCACCCGGCGTTGTTCACCAGGTGATACAGCAGCCGGTACTCGGTCGGCCGCAGCTTCACCGGCTTGCCCTCCACCAGCACCTCGCGCCGGTCGAAGTTGATGCTCAGCCGCTCGTCAATGTCGAGCGTGGTCTTTTCGGCCGGCGGCGCGGTCTCGGTGCGGCGCAGCACCGCCTTCACCCGGCTCACCAACTCGCGCGGGCTAAAGGGCTTGGTCACGTAATCGTCCGCGCCCAGCTCCAGCCCGCGCACCCGGTCGTCTTCCTCGCCCCGCGCCGTCAGCATAATCACCGGCACATGCGAGATTTCGCGCAGCAGCCGCAGCGTCTCAAACCCATCCAGCTCAGGCATCGACACATCGAGCAGCACCAGGTCGGGCAGGGCGTCGCGCACCTGCCGCAGCGCCGCCAGGCCGTCGGCGGCTTCTACCACTTCGAAGCCGTCGTGTTCCAGGTTGAGGCGGATAAAGCGAATCATACGCGGCTCGTCGTCAACCACGAGCACGCGATGATGAGCTTCGCGGGGCGGGCGGGCCGGGGCCGTCATGCCTAGTCGCGCACGAAGCCGACGAGGCGCTCTTCCTCGCTCGACGGCAGAATCTGGATAAACAGCACCCGGTTCAGCGGGATAATCATGGTGGTCACGTTGGCCGCCAGGTAGCGCAGGTCTTTGCCATCGCGCAGGCGCGGGTTTTGGGCCACCAGCAAGTTGTCAGTGGGGCCGGGCAGCGCTTCCACTTCGGCCACGACCGGCTCTTCATTCGAAATGTGAATCTGAATTGTGATTGACATGCATCCTCGCAGCCGCGCGCCCGTTCGCCTCAGAGCACGAAATTGATCTTCATCATCAGCTTGCCCAGCCGGATCTCGTCGCCGTTTTCCACCTTCACCGCCTGGTGGGCCGTCACAGTCTGGCCGTTCAGCCGGGTGCCATTGGTGCTGCCCAGGTCGATCAGCAATACCTGATTGCGGTCGCGCCGCAAGGCCGCGTGCACCCGCGACACGCCCTTCTCCCGTCCCCCATAGGTGTTCAGGTTCACGTCGGGCACCACCTGCTCTTGGCCTTCCCGGCCCAGCACGTATTCTGAGCGGCCTTCCAAAATCACGATCTGCGCCGCGCCGCTAATCAACAGGGCCACCTGGCCCGGCTTAAGGCGGGTGGCGCTTTCAGCCGGCACGCGCGCGGCTTCCACGGTGCCGAGGGGCATGGCCCGCGTCCGGCCGGTATCGGCAAACGCTGTCGTGGAGTGGGGCTCAGACCAGTTGGGCGCTAAAGGCGCGCCGCACTCAACGCAGAACAGCTCCCCCTCCATGTTGTGCTCACGGCAAGCGGTGCAAGTGATCATCGGTAGTTGCCCGTGCCGCCCGGTAAGGCTAGCAGGGCACGGGTGCCATATTTGAGTTGTTTCTTGGCGTCCTCAGACAGGACGTTCGTCTTTTCCAGCCGCGAGGCTTCGCTCAGCGCCAGCCGCGCCAGCTCTGGCTGGCCCCCCGCCAGCAGCCGCGTGCTCAGCGTCTTCAGGCGCTCCACGGCCCCGGCCACATCGCCCTCGGCCACTTGCTGCCAGGCGCGCTCCTGCATTTGGTACTGCGAGAGCTTCGCCAGCGCGTCTACCAGCGCCGGCGGGGTGGCGCCGGCCGGCGCATTGGCAATCGAGGGCAGCGCCAGATCGACCACCAGCCGTTCGCCGCGCCGCCCCAGGCTCACAATATCGGCAAAGAAGCTGATGCGGGCAATGCTCTGCGCGCCCGCTTGCAGCGGCGGCAGCCGGAACTTGAACAGCACGGTCGCCGGGTAGCGCTTGGGCAGGCTGCCCAGCCGCAGCGGCTGTTCCAGCGGCACCGGCCCGGGGTCGGGGCTGACGCGGAACACCTGCACTAATTCCATCTTCGGGTCGAGCGTCACCTGCGCACTCACCCGCTCGGCATAGGCGCTGCCCAGCCCCCGAATGCGCTCTTGAATGAAGCTGGAGACGTTTTGCGTGCTCTGGACATAGGTGGCCGAGCCGCCGGTGCGCCCCGCCATCTCGTCCACAAAGCGGTCGTTCCACTCGTCGCCGATGCCCAGCCCGCTGATGGCGATGCCGTCGGTGGCCGCCAGGCTGGCCAGCATCAGGCAGTCGGCCTCATCGCCGTAGGTGCGCCCGTCGGTCAGCAGCACCAGGTGGTTCACCGCCGCCGGGCTAATGTGCCGGTGCAGTTCGGTCAGCCCGCACAGCAGCCCCTGCAAGATTTCGGTGCCGCCCTGCGCATTGATCGTGCTGACCTTGGCCTTGGCGATGGTCTTCTCGGCCAGCCCGCGCTGGGCCGGCACGACCACATCGGCCTTGTCGCTGAACGCCACCACCGAAAAGGTGTCGCTCTCGCGCAGGCTGTCAATCACCTGCATCACCGCCGCCTTCACCTGGTCGAGGCGCGGCCCCTGCATTGAGGTCGAGCGGTCGATCACCAGGCAAATGTTCACCGGCGGGTCGGGCAGTTCGGTCAGGATGGCGGGGTGAATCTCGATCAGCGCGTACAGCACCTGCGGCTCGGGCAGGGCGGGCAGGGGGTTCCGGCTGAACAGCGGGCGCACGGCCAGCAGCGGCCCGCTGCCGGTTTGCAGCACCGCCGCGTCATACGACGCCCGCTGGCTCGTGTCGCTCAGGATGGTGTAGGCGTCTGCGATGAGCTTGAACTCTTCGCTCGCGCCGGGGTTGTGGTTCGCGTCGGGGTGAAAGCGCCGCGCCGCCTGATAATACGCGGACTTGATGTCTTCCGGCGTGGCGTTGGGGCTCAGCCCCAGCAGATTGTATAGATCCCCAGTCGTCATGATGAGATAAGTTCGCTGGCGGGCTTAGGGGCTGGCGCTAGGGTACTTGGACCATGACGGCGGTAATGTTGTCTGGCCCGCCGGCGGCGTTGGCGGCGGCCACCAGCGCCTCGCACGCGGTCTGCGGGTTCGGCGACTGCCGGATCAGACTCTGCATCTTCTCATCGGGCACCAGGCCCCACAGCCCGTCGGAGCACAACAGCAGCACCGAGCCCGACGGCAAGCGGCGCGAGTCCACGTCCACTTCCAGCCCTTCGCCTTGCCCCACCGCCCGGTAGAGCACGTTGCGCTGCGGGTGCACGGCGGCCTCGGCCGGCGAAAGCTGGCCGAGCTCCTGCAAGCGCTGCACCAGCGAGTGGTCGCGCGTAATCTGCTCAAAGCCGTCGGGCGAGATGATGTAGGCCCGGCTGTCGCCCACGTGCGACATGACCACTTGCTCGCCGATGACCAGCGCGCAGGTCAGCGTGGTGCCGCCGCCTTCGGGCACCCCGGCAAACACCGCCTTGTTCGCGGCGTTCATGGCGCTCTCCATGACTTCGGTCAGCGACGGCCGGTCGGCGTCGCCTTGCGGGTCGGCCAGCAGTGAGGGCAGCACGCCTTCGAGCGCGGCGCGGGCCAAATTGCGGGCGGCCAGGCTGCTGGCGCGTTCGCCCAGGGCGTGCCCGCCCATGCCGTCGGCCACCACAAACAAACCAAAGTGCGGCATCGATTCTAACCCGGCCAGTTCCCCGGTGAAGACCAGCAGCACGTCTTCGTTGTGGGTGCGCACCCGGCCCACGTGCTGCGCCACCCCGAGCACCAACCGCTTCGGTGTCACATTCACCGGCTGCGCCTTAATCGTGTCCATGGTCACGTTGTTGGGCAGTTCGGGCAGCGGCACCGTGGCATTGGGGTCGTTCGACATTTGGCGCACGGCGGGCAGCGGCGCCGTGGTCGCGGCGGGGGTGGGCTCTTTCTTGCGGAACAGGCCCAGAATTGAATCGATGACGTTAGCCAAAAAAGCCTCCCAGGTCAGGCCGACAGCGCATACATATAGTGGTCGGTCGAACCAATATAGACGATTTCGCCGCGCATCACGGGCGAGGAGGTGATCGCGCCGCCGGAACGGAAGCGCCACTTCAGCCGGCCGTTGCCGGCATCTAAGGCATAGACGCACCCATCTACCGACCCGACATAGACCGTGCCGTTGTACACCGCCGGCGACGAATTGACCTGATCGCCGGTTTCGTAGCGCCAGCTTTCCCGGCCGCCGCGAATATCCACCGCGTACACATGATGGTCCGCCGAACCAATGTACAGCATATTGCCCACAATCACCGGCGAGGAGATGACCGGCTTGCCGGTGCGGAATTTCCAGATGGCCCAGCCGGAGCCTTCTTCCAGCGCATACACCATGCCGTCGACCGAGCCGAAATACAGCACGCCGTTCAGCAGCAGCGGCGCGCCGGTGACCGCGCGCTTGGCCTTGAACCGCCAGCGGAACTCGCCGGCGTAGTCGACCGCGTAGACCTCGCCCTCCTCCGTGCCGAAGAACAACCGCGTGGCCGAATAGGCCGCCCGGCTGCGCACCGGCGCGCCGCCCTGCGCCCGCCAGGCCCGCCGCCCGGTTTGCAGGTTGACGGCATGCAGGTAACCGTCGTCTGACCCGACAAAAACGTGGCCTTCTGAAATGCTGGGCGTGGAGCGCACGGGGCCGTCGGTGTAATACGCCCACTGAATGCGCCCGCTCTTGGCCGACACCGCATGCAGCCGCCGGTCTTCTGACCCGATTAAGATCGTTTCATCATGCACGATTGGCGAGCCGGGCAGCCCGCCGTCGGTGGCATACTTCCAGACCAACTGGCCGTCGTCTACGCCGATGGCATATAGGTTATTGTCGTAGGCCCCCACGTAAACGGTCGTCGGCCCCAGCACAGGACTGCCCCGAATTTCATCTTCGCACTTGAAGCGCCAGATCGGCTCCACTTCGGTGCTCAGGAGGCCGGGGGCCGCGCTGGGCGCGGCGGCCGGGGTCTCGCTCACGGCGGCGGGCGGCGGCGCGGTTAGGGCCATGCCGGTCTGGGGCAGTTGGGCCGTCAAGTCGCCGAACTTTTGCGTCAGCAGCCCCGTCTTCGACCGGCGCATGCTCAACAACGCTTCTTTCATCGCCACGGCGGTTGGGAAGCGCTCGTTCGGGTTGTAGTTCAGCGCCGTGTTGATGATGACTTCCAACTCCGGCGACACGGTCGGGTTGATCTTGCGCAGCGGGCGCTCGGCAAAGGAGAATGGCGGCTCCAGGCGCGGGTCTTGCTTGGTGAGCAGGTGGTGCAGGGTCGCGCCCAGCGCATAAATGTCGCCGGTCGGCCCAGCCTCGCCCCGGTATTGCTCGGGCGGGGAGTAGCCTTCCGTGCCGATCATGGTGCCTTTTTGGCCGGCCGCAAACGCCCGCGCAATGCCGAAGTCGATCAGCCGGATACGCCGGTGCTGATCGAGCATCACGTTGGAGGGCTTCATGTCGCGGAACACAATCGGGTCGGGCTGGTGGTTGTGCAGGTAGGCCAGCACGTCGCAGAGCTGCACGGCCCAGTCGGCCACCGGCTCATCGCTCAGCGCGGCGGGCGTCTCGCCCAGGTAGCCTTCCAGGTCTTTGCCTTCAATATACTCCTGCACCAGGAACGAGCGGTCGCCCTGGGTGAAGTAATCGTAGATTTGCGGGATGGCCGGGTGGCTCAGCGTGGCCAGGATGTTGGCCTCGCGCTCGAAGGTCTTGACGATCATCTCGCGCACGCTGGGGTCGGGCGCCAGATTCAAGATTTCCTTGACCGCCACCAGCTTGGTGACGTTGGGGAAGCGCATATCGCGGGCGCGGTACACCGAGCCCATGCCGCCGACGCCCAGCACGCCCTGGATCAGATAGCGGTTTTGAAGGGTCGCCCCTGGCTGCAGGCCGCTTTCGACCTGCCCCTGGCGGCCTGTCTGCATCGAGCGGGTAATCTTGTGCGTCTCAAACACGGCGGCTGGCCTTGTGAGGGTGGGTGACCTGCCGCCTGGCCGAGCGCCGGCGGCCGTCACCACCCATTACCCGAGGATTATAGCCATGTCTCCAAACGGGCGCAATTTGGACTTTGGCGCGGGGTATCCCGATTGCCATGGCGTTACCCGCCGCCGGCGCGGGCACTGGCCT
>JAYUUW010000991.1:0-6282 GCA_043754665.1 Anaerolineales bacterium
TTGGGCCGCAAGCCCGAGGCCTATGGTGACGTGGCGGCCATGCTGCGCGACACCAAGCTCGACGGCCTGATTGTGACTACCACGCCGGAAATGCACACCGAGGTGGCACTGCAAGCGTTCGCGGCGGGCGTGCACGTGATGGCCGAGAAGCCGGTGACCCTGACCGTGGCCGACGGCGTGCGGCTGGTGGCGGCGGGCAAGGCGGCGGGGCGCAAGTTGGCCGTGGCCGAAAACTACCGGCGCGACCCGATCAACCGGCTGGTGAAGGCGTTGATCGACGGCGGCGCGATTGGGCGGCCGTTCTTGGCCACGCAAGCGTCGTCGTCAAGCGGCGAGTTTGTCATCATCACCCCCTGGCGGCACCGGCAGGATCGGGGCGGCATTGTGATCGATATGGGTGTGCATTACACCGACATTTTGGAGTTCTTCTTGGGGCCGATTGTGTCGGTGGCGGGCATGAACGCCGTGGTCGACGCGCAGCGGGTGGACCCGCAGGGCATGTGGCACCCGGCCGACGCCGAAGACCTGAGCGTGGGCGTGATGCGGTTTGAGAGCGGCGCGATTGCCAACTGGATGCTCAGCCTGGCGGGGCGCGGCGAGGCCAGTTTTAAGCGGGCGGTGTACGGCACGGGCGGGTCGCTCGACGCGCCGGGCGACCGCAGCGGCAAGCCGGTGAGCGTGATGCAGCGGCGGGCGGGCGTAGACGTGGCCGTGCCGCCGGAGGAAGTGCTGGCGCTGGTGCCGGACTTTGCGCTGGACGCAACCACGGCGGCGCTGTTCGGCGGCGAGCGGCTGGCGCAGTACGACCTGCCGTGGACGCAGATTGACGCGAACCTGCTGGCGATTGAGCAGGCCGACTTTGTGGAAGCGATTGTGAACGACCGCGAGCCGGAAGTGAACGGCGAGCAGGGGCTGCGGTCGCTGGCGCTGGTGGCCGGACTGCTGGCGTCGGAGCGGGCGGGCCGGATGCTGACGCTGGAAGAAATTCTGCGGCATCCGGACATCACCACTGGAACGCACATGGAGGCGAAGGCATGAACACCTGGTCACACCTGCTGGACTTTGGCGTGGTGCATCCGCTGATCTACTTGGAATGCCGGGGCGGCGAGGGACCGATTCTGGAGACGCTGCCGAGCATCATCAACGACAACGCGTTCGGGGCGATTGAGATCGCGCCGATCAAAAATCCGGAAGTGCGCCAGAAGGCCAAGGCGCTGCTGGCGCAGGCGCAGATGCAGGTGGTGTACCTGGCGGTGCTGCCGATCTTGCTGGAGAAGCTGGAGCCGGGCAGCGCCGACCCTGACCGGCGGCAGGCGGCCATCAACCGCATCAAGACGCTGATTGACGAGGCGATTGACTTCGGGGCGACGCTGGCGATGGTGCAGGGGCCGCTGGACACCGCGCCGGCCGACCGCGCGGCGACGACCGAACGGCTGGCGGAAGACCTGCGCGTGCTGTGCGACTACGCGGCGGCGCGCTCGCAGACCAAACAGTTGTTCCTGACGCTGGAGAACTTTGACCGCGACATCGAGAAGAAGCGGCTGATTGGGCCGACGGTGGAAGCGGCGGCGCTGGCGCAGGCGGTGGACCGGCCGAACTTCGGGCTGACGATTGACCTGAGCCACCTGCCCCTCCTGGGCGAGACCTCGGCGCACGCGCTGCAGACCGCCGCGCCGTATATGCTCCACGCGCACATCGGCAATTGCGTGATCGACCATCCGGGGCACGCGCTGTACGGCGACTTTCACCCGCGCTTTGGGCACCCGCTGGGGCGTAACGATCTGCCGGAACTGGTGGAGTATCTGCGGCAGCTCGACACGGCGGGGTACTGGACGCGGGCGGCAGCGCGGCTGGGCACGCGGCCGATCATCTCGATGGAACTGCGGCCGATCCCCGGCGAGGAAGACCCGGCGGCGATTTTGGCGAACGGCAAGCGCACCTTTGCGCGGGCCTGGGGGCAGGTGCGGGCGTGATCGAAGTAGGCGTCTGGGACAACATCGGCAATGTGCTGCTGGGCGTGCGGCTGCCGGGCCAGCCGGAGCACGAGTGGCACCGGCTGCTGACGCCCGATGATCCGGCCGCGCTGCCGGAAGCGCCGACGTTTGAGCAGCTATTTGCAGGCTACGCGGTCACGCTGCACGAGCTCAAGACACTGGCCGGACTGGAGGCCGTGATCGCCGACCTGGACTATTTGGTGGTGCACAAGGAGCGCGTGCCGGCGGAAGTGCTGGCACGGGGGAAGAAGCTGAAACTGGTGCAGCACCTGGGGCTGGACTACCGGGGCGTGCCGGTGGCGACGGCGCGGGCTATGGGCGTGCCGGTGTGCGCCACGCCGCTGGTGAACTACAACGCCGTGGCCGAGCACGCCTGGACGCTGCTGCTCAACCACTACAAGCAGATGCCGCAGCAGCGGGTGCAGATGGAGCAGCGGCTGTACCAGACGCGCGGCTGGGGCGCGACCGTGCCGCAGATTCGGATTGTGGAGGATGACACGCTGGGGCTGTTGGGCTTCGGCGAGATTGCGCGGCCCATGGCGCGCTATGCGCACGCGTTTCAGATGAAGACGATTTATTGGGACCGCGTGCGGTTTCCCGAACTGGAAGCGCAGTACCACGTGGAATACGTCGAGCGCGATGAGTTGTTCCGGCAGGCGGATGTGCTGAGCGTGCATCTGCCGATTACGCCGGAGACGCAAGACAGCATCGGGGCGCGGGAGATCGGGCTGATGAAGCCAACGGCGTACTTCATCAACACGGCGCGCGGTAAGCTGGTGGACCAGGCGGCGCTGGTGGCGGCCCTGCAAGCGCGGCGGCTGGGCGGCGCGGGGCTGGATGTGTTCTATGAAGAGCCGCTGCCGGGCGACGATGTGCTGCACACGCTGCACGAAGACATCAGCTACAACGTGACGATCACCTCGCACGCTGGGTGGCAAGGGCCGTGGACGTGGGTGCGCGATTCGCTGAACATCTGGCGGAACGTGCAGCGCCACCTGCGCGGCGAGCCGCTGGCCTATGTGGTGGTTTAACACATGCCCATGACCCATTCAATTCAGTTTGGCTATTGTGTGCCGATCTTTGCGTGGCCGGGCGGCAGCCTGTTCCGCACGCCGAGCGTGACCCGGCTGGATGGGCGGGCCGCCGTGGAAAGCGCGCGGCTGGCCGAGGCGCTGGGGTACGACTCGATTTGGGTGGCCGACCACCTGATGCTGGGGCAGGAACAGGCAATCTTGGAAGGCTGGACCACGCTGGCGGCGATTGCCGGGGCGACGACGCGGGCCAGGCTGGGCATCATCCACCAGGCGCACTTCTTTCGGCACCCGGCGCTGGCGGCGAAGATGATGGCGACGCTGGACGACCTGAGCGGCGGGCGCTTTATCTTCTTCGCCGACACGGGGACGCGGGCGGGGGAGCACCTGGCCTATGGGCTGAACTACCCGGCGGCGATGGAAGACCGGATGCCCGACTTGCTGGAAGGGCTAGACCTGATATTGAAGCTCTGGCAGACCACCGAGGCCCAGCCGTTGACGTATGCCGGGAAGTATTACCACGTAACCGACGCCGTGTGCCAACCCGCGCCGGTACAGCAGCCGCACCCGCCGATATGGTTTGGCGAGGCGCACCCGCTGACGCTGGCGGCGACGGCGCGGCTAGGCCAGGGCTGGAACACCACGCCGGTGAGCCTGACCGAGATGGGGCGGCGGCTGGCGGGCCTGCGGGCGGCGTGCGCGCAGGCGGGGCGGCCGTTCGAGGCGCTAGAGATCAGCCTGGAAACGCAAATCTTGATCGCGGAGGACGTGGCGGGGGTGCGGGAACAGGTGAAGGCGATGCTGGCGCTGACGCCGGGCGAAAACAAGCCTGGCGGCGGGGCCGAGCCGGACGACGCCGACTTCCGGGCGTTTGTCAGCGGCGCGACCGATGCCTATCCGCATTACCTGACGGAGGCGTGGCTGGTGGGCACGCCGGACGAGGTGGCGGCGCAGATACAGGCCTACATGGATATCGGGACGAGCCACTTCATGCTGTGGTTTATGGACGCGCCGAGCAGCACGGGGATGCGGCTGTTTAGCGAGCAGGTGATGCCGCGCTTCCGGGCAACGGATGGCGCTTCGCGCGAGCGGATGTAGCGGATGCTATGGGCGAGATCCAAGGGCCACCGGAGACGGCTGCAACCAATTCGATTACGGCGGCATGTCGATAGCTGGTAGTGGCAGCGCAGACAAAGTAGCAACTTGATTTGGTCATAAGGGAAAAGACAGTGGCGACGATTACACCTCAATCAGTGGGACAGCTCTTTCGGCTGGATGGGAAAGTGGCGTTGGTGCCGGGGGGCTATGGCGGCATTGGCGAGGCGGTGTGCCGAGGGCTGGCGGCGGCCGGGGCCACGGTGGCGGTGGCGGGGCGCAACGCGGAGCGCACGCACGGGCTGGCTGAGGCGCTGAATGGCGAGGGCTATGGGGCCTATGCCGTGCCGTTTGACGCATACTCGGTGCCGGACACCCTGCGCATGGTGGACGAGGCGGCGGCGCAGGCCGGGCGGATTGATATTCTGGTCAACTGCGTGGGCCTGAACCGCGAAGAGAAGCTGCTGGAGGTGACCGAGGCGAAGTTCGACGAGGTGTACACCGGCAATTTGAAGTCGGCGCTGTTCCTGGCGCAGGGCGTGGCCAAGCACCAGATCGCGCAGGGCGGCGGGGGCAAGCAGGTGCAGTTGGGGTCGGTGCGCACGCTGCTGGGCTTGCGCGGGCGGGGGTACACGGCCTACACCGCCGCGAAGGGCGGGTTGGGGACGATGACCAAGCAATTGGCGGCCGAACTCGCGCCGCACAAGATCAATGTGAACATGGTCGCGCCGACGTTTGTGCGCACCGAAATGGTCGCGCACATGCTGGCGGATGAGACGTTCTACGCCGCGCTGACGGCGCGCATTCCGCTGGGGCGCGTGGCCGAGCCGGAAGAGATCATGCAGGCGGTGCTGTTCTTCGTGTCGGCAGCGTCGGACTTCATCACCGGGCAGATTTTGTACGTGGACGGCGGGATTACGGCGACGCAGTAGGCGGGGCAGAGAAAAGAGAAAAAGAGAAAGAAAGTGTGGGGGCATAGGGATTGTTACGGTAAGACCGGGCTGGTCAGCGACAATGCTGACCAGCCCGGTTTTTGTTTACGGGCAGAGGCGGGCAATCGCGCTACGATCTATACACCGGCAGAGGACGCAGGCTGGGCCGGCTCAGAGGCGGGGAGGAGAGGTGCAAGGGTGCAGGCTTACCGAATAGGATTGGTGCTATTGGCGTTGGGGCTGGCGGGGTGCCAGCCGGGCGGCGCGGCCGGAACGGCGACGGTGGTGGTGGAGGGCGGTGGGACGCCGGTGACAATGACCGAGACGGCCGCACCCGCGCCAGGGGTCGAGGCCACGCCCGCGCCGACGCTCGACGGGCCGCCGCCGCAGTCGAACATGGCGGCGGTGGAGCCCGCCGACCGGCGCGAGGAACTCACGCGGCTGACCACCCTGCTGGGGTTCCAGCTAACCGGGTTGAACGGCGTGGTGTTGGGCACGATCACCGACTATGTCATCAACACCTGCGAGACGTACATCATCTACATGCTGGTGGAGCCGGATGCCGCCCTGCACCTGGCGGCGGGCAGCCGGCTGGTGATCCCGGACGAGGCGGTGACGATCAACAGCGGCATTGTGAATGCCGAGAAGAAGTCGATTGCGCTGTATATGGGCTCGGCGTCGGTGGCGGGCGCGCCGGTCTTCGCTGACCCGCTGGCGCTCTTCCCCATCACCTGGGAAGACAGTGTGCGCGGGTACTGGCAGGCGGTGGTGCGGGTGGGCAAGCTGCACAGCGCCTGCCAGGCCGGCAACAGCACGCCGGAGAACGCCATCTACAAGATCGCGTATGCCACGCAACTGCTGGGGGCCGAGTTGAAGGACGGCAACGGCGTGCTGTTGGGGACGGTGATCGAGGGCATCTTGGCGCCGGAGACGGGCAAGCTGGCGTTCTACGTGGTGGAACTGACCGACAGCCAGGGGTTGGCGCTGGTGCCGCTGGCGAAGACGAACATCCCCAAGGAAGCGTTGGAGCCAGGGGTCACGATTGAACTGGTGCTGCTGGCCGAGACGGCGCAACTGACCGGCGCGCCGAAGCTGGACAGCGCGGAGGCGGCGAGCACCGACGCGGCGCAGAACAGCGCACGAGGGTACTGGGGCAACTAGCGGTTTGGTCTGTGAAACAAAAAGCGCCTCGCCTGTGCGAGGCGCTTTTTGTTTCACACTAACGACTGA
>JAYUUW010000992.1:0-3809 GCA_043754665.1 Anaerolineales bacterium
CTGCAGGTGGCGCTGGCCGCCCGCCTCCAGGCCTGGGGCGTCACGCCCGCGGCGGTGGTCGGCCACAGCTTCGGCGAAGTTGCCGCCGCCTACCTGGCCGGGGCGCTGACCTTGCCGGAGGCCATGCGCGTCATCTGCGCCCGCAGCCGCGCGCTGGCCCAACGGCGCGGGCAGGGGGCGATGGCGCTGGTGGAGCTCTCCGCCGAGCAGGCCGAACGCCTGTTGGACGGCCACGCTGGCGCGGTCTCCATCGCTGGGGTGAACGGCCCGCGCAGCACGCTGCTGGCCGGCGACCCGGCCGCGCTCGACCAGGTGCTGGCCGATCTGAGCGGGCAGGGCGTGTTCGCCCGGCGCTTGGCAGTGGACGTGGCGGCGCACAGCCCGCAGTTGGACGCGCTGCTGCCGGGGCTGGAAAAGGAACTGGCCGACCTGCACCCGCAAGCGGGCCGGCTGCCGTTCTACTCGACGGTGACCGGGCAACTGGCCGACGGCGCGACCCTGGACGGCGCGTATTGGGCGCGCAACCTGCGCGCGCCCGTGCAGTTCTGGGAGGCGCTGCAGGCGCTGGCGGCGGACGGGCACACGCTGTTTGTGGAGCTCGGGCCGCACCCGACGCTGGTGCCGGCGCTGACCGACGGGCTGCGGGCCTTGGGCGTGGCGGGGCAAGCGTTGGCGCTGCTGCGGCGCGACCAGCCGCTGGGCGAGACGCTGCTGGGCGCGCTCGGAGCCTTGTATGGCGCGGGCGTGACGCTGGCCTGGCCGCCGGCCGCGCCCGGTCGCCCAGCCGCGCACGCCCTGCCCACGTATCCCTTCCAGCGCCAGCGCTATTGGATTGATACGGTCCCTTCCTCTTCGGTGAGCGAAACCCGGCTTCTGCCCGCCGGGGCGCACCCGCTGTTGGGGCTTGAGCAGGCGCTTGCCACCGAGGTCGGCAAAACCATTTGGACCCGCACGCTCACCCAAGCCAGCCTGCCGGAACTCATCGACCACCAGGTGGATGGCCTGGTGGTGCTGCCGGGCGCGGCCTACATTGAAATGCTGCTGGCGGCCGGCGCGGCCCGGGGCGTCGGCACAACCCTGATCGGGGTATCGTTCGCGCAGTTGCTGGCCTTGCCGCCCGAGACCATGCGCGAAGTGCAAACCGTCCTTGCGGAGCAGGGGCCAACGGCCACGGTGCAGGTGTTCAGCCGCCCGGCCGGCGAGTCGGGCCCGTGGACCCGCCACGCCCAAGGCACCGTGCAGGCGGCGGAGGACGCGCCGCCCGCCCGCCTGTCGCTCGCGGCCATCCAGGCGCGCTGTGCCGAGCCGGTCGATGTCACCGAGTTCTATGAGCATCTGGCCGCGCAGGGTCTGGCCTATGGCCCGGCCTTCCGCCGGCTGACGTCCCTCGTGCGGCGCGATGGCGAGGCGCTGGGCCGGTTGGCGCTGCCGCCCACCAACGGCGCGCCTCCGCCGCCGTATCGCTTGCCCCCCGCCGTGTTGGATGCCTGCTTCCAAACGCTCGGCGCGGCACTGCCGTTCAATCAGAGTGAAACGCTCGGCGCGTTGGCGCTGCCGGTGGCAGTGGATCACCTCGACCTCTACGGCGATTCTGCGACGGCTGCCTGGGCCTATGGCCGGCTCGACCCCGATGTCTCCCCTGACGCGCAGACAATCGGCGGAAATGTGTTTCTGCTCGATGCCGCCGGCGAGGTGCTCGTGGAGGCGCGCGGTTTTCGCCTACAGCGCCTCGATCCCGCCGCCGCCCGCGCCACCGCCGGCTTCGACGATTGGCTCTATGAGTTGGCCTGGGAGCCGCAGCCCCTCGGCCCAGCGCCGGATCGCCCGCCGCGCGCAGCCGGGAGTTGGCTGATCCTCGCCGCTGGCGCGCCGCACGGGTCGGCGCTGACGGCGCATCTCGCCGGCCGTGGCGAGCGCTGTGTGCTGGTTTCGCCCGGCAGCGGCTATGAGCAGCTTGCCCCCGATCACTACCGGCTCGACCCGCAGGACGCGGCCGGCTTCCGGCGCCTGTTGCGCGAGGCCCTGCCCTCGGACGCGCCGCCGTGCCGGGGCGTCGTGTACCTGTGGGGGCTGGATTTGGCACGGGCCGACTTCGCCTCCGCGCCCACCGATCGCTCGCTGCCGGCGTATGCCGGGCTGCTGCATCTGGCGCAGGCCCTGGCGCCAATGGGCTGGCGCGACGCGCCCCGCTTCTGGCTGGTAACGCGCGGCGCCCAAGTGGTTGGGCCGGCCGCCGGCGACGTCAACGTCGAGCAGGCGCCGCTGTGGGGCCTAGCCCGCACGCTGGGCCTCGAGCACCCTGAGCTAGCCTGCACCTGCGTGGATGTGGATGATGACGCTTGGGCCGGTGCATCCGCCGCGCTCGGCGACGTCATCTGGGACGCCGACGCCGAGGAGCAGGTGGCCGTGCGCGCCGGCCAGCGTTTCGTGGCGCGCCTCGTGCGCTGGCACCCCAGCGAGGCGGCCTCCAGCCCGCCGCCGACCGCGCCGGCCGGTGATCGGCCGTTCCGATTAGAGATGGCCACGCCCGGCATTTTAGATGGCCTGACGCTGCGGGCCATGCCGCGCCGGGCGCCTGGTCCCGGCGAGGTCGAAATCGCCGTGGAAGCCGCCGGACTGAACTTCCTGGATGTGCTCGGCGCTCTGGGCGCTCGCCCCGATGCCGTCGAAGGCCCGCTGGCCCTTGGCGGCGAGTGCGCCGGCCGCGTGCTCAGCGTGGGTGAGGGCGTCTCGGACCTGCAGATCGGCGACCCGGTGATTGCCCTGGCCCCGTGGAGCTTTGGCACGCACGTCACCACCCGCGCCCTGCTGGCCGTGCCGAAGCCGCCGCAGTTGAGCTTCGCCGAAGCCGCCTCCATTCCAGTTGTGTTTCTCACTGCCTACTACGCCCTATGTGAGGTTGGCCGCCTGCAGCGTGGCGAGCGCGTGTTGATCCATTCGGCGGCGGGCGGCACCGGACTGGCGGCCCTGCAGTTGGCCCAGTGCGCCGGCGCCGAAGTGTTCGCGACCGCCGGCACCCCGGCCAAGCGTGACCTGCTCACACAGTTAGGCGTCGCCCACGTCGCCGACTCCCGCAGCCTCGGCTTCGCCGATGTCTTTCGCGCGGCCACCGGCGGCCGGGGTGTGGATGTGGTGCTGAACTCGCTGACCGGCCCCGCCCTCGAGCACAGCCTGGCGCTGCTCGCCCCTTACGGGCGCTTCCTCGAAATCGGCAAGAAGGATATCTACCAGAACTCCCAGATTGGGCTTGCGCCGTTTCGTCGGAACCTGAGCTACGCGGCGATCGACCTGGCGCGCCTGATCGTCGAGCGGCCCGAGTATGTTCGACACCTGCTGGACGAGATCCTGCGCCTGTTCGCGCGGGGTGAGTTGCGCCCGCTGCCGTTGACAACCTATCCCATTGCCCAGGCCGGCAGCGCGTTCCACGCCATGGCCCAGGCGCGCCACGTGGGCAAGCTGGTGTTGACCACTGAAGAACGCGCGACGACTCCCATCGCGCCCGTCGCGGCCGACACCGCCGCCCGCCTCCACGCCGACGGCGCTTACCTCATTACGGGCGGCCTGGGCGGCCTCGGCCTCCAGCTTGCCGGCTGGCTCATCGCTCAGGGTGCTCGGCACCTGGTGCTGGCCGGCCGCCGCCCGCCCACACCGGCGGCCGAGGCCGCCCTCACCGCCTTGCGCGCCGCGACGCCGGCCGCCACGCTCCAAACCATCGCGCTCGACATCAGCGACCGGGCGGCCGTGGCGGCGCTGCTCCAGCGGTTTGGCGGTGAACTGCCGCGGCTGCGCGGGGTGATCCATGCCGCCGC
>JAYUUW010000993.1:0-1764 GCA_043754665.1 Anaerolineales bacterium
CTCCACCGCCACCGTGCCGCCGGTGGGCCAGGCGCCGGTGCGCAGGTCTACCAGGTCGAACAGTTGATGCTCGTAGTCGTCGAGCGCAATCACACTGGCTTGCAGCCACTCGGCGTCGAGCGTGGGCTTCCAGCGCAGGCCGAAATCGTTCAGGCCCTCGGCCTCGTCAATGCCGGGCAGGCGCGCAATGCTCTTGATGGCGGCCTCGTCGAGCTGGCCGCCCAGGTACAGGCCCACATTGGAGGGGTGGCTGGCAACCTGCGCCGCCATCATCTGGCGCACCATGAGGTTGTTGCTGGCGGTGATCATGCCCAGGGCCAGCACGCCCACGGCGATGCTCAGCACCACCAACAGGGTGCGGCCCTTGTTGTTCCACAGGTCGCGCCAGACTTTGCGAAAGGCGATGCGCATGGGCGTAGAGGGGCGGCGGCCTTAAGCCGGCTGGCCGGCCTGCCCTATTTCTGTTGGGGTGGCTTCGCGCAGCACGCCGTCGGCCACTTCAATCAGGCGCGGCATGCGGCGGGCCAGCTCCACATCGTGGGTGACCATGATGAAGGTCTTGCCCTGCGCCACCAGGTCTTGAAAGAGCGTGAACACCCGGTCGGCGGTGTGGCTGTCGAGGTTGCCGGTGGGCTCGTCGCCCATGAGCAGCGGCGGGTCGTTGGCCAGGGCGCGGGCGATGGCGGCACGCTGCTGCTGGCCGCCGGAGAGCGTGTTGGGCAGCTTGTGGGCCTGGTCGGCCAGGCCGACTTGCTCGAGCAATTGCATGGCGCGCTGCGGGCGCTCGCGCGGCTTCCACATGCGGCAGAAATCCATTGGCAGCATGACGTTCTCGACCACAGTGAGCGTGGGCAGGAGCTGGAAGAACTGAAAGATGACGCCGATGTGCTTGCCGCGAAAGCGCGCCAGTTGGTTCTCGGTCATGCGCTCGATGGCCTGCCCGGCGATGTGCACCTGGCCGCTGGTGGGCCGGTCGATGCCGGTGATCATGTTGATGAGGGTGGATTTGCCCGAGCCGCTGGGGCCGCGCACGCCCACGAACTCGCCCACGTTCACCTCCAGGGTGACGCTTTTGAGCACGTGAATGACCCCGGCCGGGCCTTGGAAGTCTTTAATGACGTGGTCGACGTGGACGAGCGGGTTTGCAGAGGCCATTGGGTATCATTACGTTAGCGGCAGACGTTAGGTTGCGGGGCGGTAGCCTTCGCGCGTTAGTAAGCGGGGCTAGTCGGTTAACAGCCAGGCGGCGGTGACATGTCCGGCATCGGGCAGCAGCGGCTGCCACTGCCAGCGCCCCACCGGGCTGGCAAAGACGCGCCCGCCGGCCAGCACCGCCAGCAGTTCGCCGCCGGCCGGGACGAAGCGCTCGACCATATCGTGCGGCCAGGGCACGCTCAGGCCGGCGGCGGCCGGCTGCCAGGTGCGTGAACCGTCGCGGCTGACGGTAATGGTGCCACGCGCGCCGACGTCTTCGGCGGGGGCGAGCAGAATGTGCGCGGCGTCGGCCGGGTCGACCCACACCGCGCGCACGTAGCACTCGTAACGCAGGTCCCAGGTCGCGCCGGCGTCGTCCGAGCGGTAAAAGCCGCCGCCGGTGGCCGCCAGCACCGTGTCGGGCGCGGCGGTGGGGGTGACGAGTGAGTGCAGGTCGGGGTAGATGAATGGCGCGGGCGGGCCGCCCAGGTCGGGGCTGCCGTCGCTGCCGGGCACGAGCTGCCAGGTGGCGGCGTGGTCGTCCGAGCGCAGCACGCCGCCCACTTCCAC